>NZ_LZGP01000006.1:0-3016 GCF_001690445.1 Gilliamella sp. wkB195 | reverse complement strand
AAATTGTTGAAAAAGTGGTTAATGACGACTATCGACGCCCTGTCGCTGATCGTGTAACAGTAAAATCAGTTGAATTAATCGAATATAAGATAAACGCTAAACTGTTTTTATACTCCGGTCCCGAATCGGAACCCATTAAAAAAGCGGCACTCAATAATTTGCAGGAATATATATCAGAAAAGCACCGTATAGGGCGACGCATCAGCCGCAGCGCAATCATATCCGCGTTACATGTTCCGGGTGTTCAACGTGTCGAACTAATAGAACCCAGCAAAGATGTGTTAATTAATCGCGAGCAGGCAAGTTATTGCTCTGATCATCAGGTTGAGGTTGCTGGATATGACAAATAAAACCTTGCTACCACCCTCATCAACAAAGCTAGAAAAAAGGTTATCTCAAGCCATGGTTTGCGATTTCCCAATTCTATTACGCTCATTGTGGAATCCTCAAACATGCCCCTATGAGCTACTACCGTATTTGGCGTGGCAATACAGTGTTGATTATTGGGATGAAAATTGGAACGAACAAATTAAACGTAAGGTTGTCGCGGAGGCGTTCGAAATCCACCAACACAAAGGGACCAAAGAGGCCATCCGCCGAGCAGTTAGTTCATTTGGGTATTTAATTGATCTAATTGAGTGGTGGCAAAATGATAAAACCCCAGGTACATTCTCAATAGAAATTGGAGTATTAGACAAGGGGATCACTGACGAATCCTATAATGAGCTAGTCCGAATAATCGAGGATGTCAAACCGGTATCCCGACATTTGTCCGGGCTATCACTGCATTTAGCAACGAGCGTCAATACAACAATTGGCGCATGTAATTACGACGGTAATACAATCAGCATATATCCGTATGTTAGCGAGACAGTCACAACGAAATCACGCCGACAATTTGGTGCGTCCATTCATTTTATCGATACAATGAGAATATAATCATGAGTCAAACATACTATACAATTCTAACAAAACTTGGCGCTGAGCTATTAGCTAATGCTACAGCGCTCGGTATTCCGCTAAAATTAACCAGCATGGCCGTTGGCGATGGCAACGGATCTGCGCCTAAACCCACAGCCACTCAAACCGCACTAACTAACGAGGTGCGCCGTGCAGCGATCAATTCGTTATCAGTTGATAAAAACAACAGCAACCAAATCATTGCTGAGCAAGTGATCCCGGAAAATGAGGGAGGGTGGTTTATTCATGAGATCGGATTATTTGATGATAGGGGCAATTTGATTGCGGTGGGTAATTGCCCTCCGACGTATAAACCACGATTAGCTGAAGGCAGCGGGCGAACTCAGGTTATTAGGATGATAATTATCATTGATAATATTGATTCTGTTGAATTGAAAATCGATCCGTCGGTTGTTTTAGCTACGCGTGAATATGTCGATGAGAAAATAGAAACCAGAGTACCCCCGTCCCGTAAAATTAATAACAAAAAATTAGACCGCGACGTGATACTCAATGCTGATGACATCAATGCATTGCCTGCTCAGAAAAAAATCAATGCAGGCGCACCTATTTATGAGGTAGGTAAAAATGTATCGACAGGATATAGAGTTGGAGAGCAGTGGTTATCTGCATATAGATTTAACGAGCTGCCGTTTGGTTGCTATTTTAGAAATGGAGATAATTATCTGTTAGATTCTCCTCAAGGGCGAGTTTTAAATAGTTTTTCTAATAATTACAAACACGATCACGGCATAACTATTAAAACAATAAACGGGAAACAATATATTAACGTTCCGACAGCGTTTGCGCCCGACGGTCGAGGCTATTTTGAGCGAGCTGTTGATGGAACTACTCGGCAGGTAGGTAGTGTTCAGCCCGACGCAATTAGAAACATTTACGGCGAAATTATATTTCACGGTGACACTGCGGATGGCTCATATCCCGCGGTCGCCAACGGGGTGTTTTCCGGAATTCATAAAAAAAATTCATTTAGATATGGTCAGTTGAATAACGAACAAATCTCATTCGGCGGTATTGCGTTTAATGCCGAAAATTTTGTTCCAACTGGTCCAGAAAACACTGTTTTAAATATTGGTAGAACTCCAGTGATTTATCTTGGTGTTTAAACTCCGAGATAGATAACCGGTGTCCTACCTGTGTTTATCACCGTGTTTTCTGGACCGGTCGGGACTGCACGCGACGCATCAAAAACATTTATCGCCATTCCGTTTCCACGGTTTTTAGGACAGATCGTAGAATCATCTGGCCACGATTCATCGAGGTGAAATAAGTTGTTATCTGGTGTTCTGAACGCCAAAAATTTGCCCGTAATGTTTCTAATTGCGTCGGGCTGAACACTACCTACCTGCCGAACAGGTAACAAAAAATAGGAGAATTTATGATTAATTATTATTATGATAATACAAACGAATTAAAACCGTACACACACCAATTAGACGCAAACGCCGACACATTACCACCAGATAATGCTCTACGAACGCCACCCCCGGAAAAACATGGATTTTGGCCGTGTTTTAAAAATGGGGCATGGGTTTTAATTGAAAATCATCGAGGAAAAACATCATACAATATCGAAACAACAGAATCCGTTGAAATTGATTATGTAGGACCGGTTCGAGATGGATTTACGTTACTAGAGCCGTTTGAGTTTTGTGTTTGGGACAAAAAAACAAAAAGCTGGGTATTAGATGAAGATCAAAAAAATGCAGCTATAATTCAAAAAAACGAATCTATTAAAAATTCATTTTTAGCAGCGGCAAATGAAAAAATAGCAGTTTTGCAGGACATTATTGATTTGGATATGTGCGAATCAAACGAATCCGAACAACTAAAACAGTGGAAAAAATATCGAATTTTAGTTATTCGCGTTGATACAAATCAATTAGATATTGAATGGCCAAAACAACCCGAGTAATTACTCGGGTTTCTTAATAATTAATAACTTTCCGTTTTTTATCTCAAATGATGCGCCTCTCATGACTGCATCACGAATTTTTTGCTCTAGTTCGTCACTGACATTAATTGCGTCAGAGGG
>NZ_LZGP01000005.1:0-69019 GCF_001690445.1 Gilliamella sp. wkB195 | reverse complement strand
TTTGATCATATTTACAAAAGTTAACAATATAAAGTAAAAAATTTATTGCGTCATATTTTTCCAGTTACTATACTTTCGGATCAATTTAGCTGAATAGCTAAAATTTTATCAACAAACATAAAATAGTAAATAAATCAAAAATTTACTTGACAGGATGGTCGAATATGTATTACAATTTTCAACAGGCAACAGGCAACAGGCAACTTGGCCAACCTATAATTTAAATTCACCAAATTTAAACTCTCAACCTCTTTTTTTTCACTCCAGTTTATTAATCGACGAAAATTCAAGATCGCATAGTGAATCGTTGCACCGATCGTTATTTCGATCGTCATTTAGATCATTCCGATCAACTCTCAGATCTAAATTATTTCGGCAGATCTTTTTACCGCTTGGCTTTTTGTTAATACCTTTTTATTCTAGCCATGCATTAACCTCTAAAACCACGAATATGATTCATGGTAATCCACCGCATTTAACTTTCGATGGTGGCCGGACTAGTACTCTTGATCTTGATTATCTGCTCAATATTACGTTATCTAACGGAAAGCGATACACGACTACAACCAATACTTCATCATCTTCAACACCAATTGAGTTACCTGCTAAAGGTCAAAGCTTTTCTGATATAAATATGTTCATCCCAAGAGGAGAAGATTCAGTCGAATTAGACAGAATTCTACTTCCTTATTGGGATGATGATGATGGTGATGGTGATATTAATATTTCTGGTTTTTTAAGGTTATCTATCTATGATAGAATCGGTAGAACTATATCATCGCGCAATACAGTGCTAACGTCTTGTGGTGCACCTTATCGGATTGTATTAGAGGCTATAGGTGGTACATTAAGCACTCGTTATGGTCTTCCAAATAGTAGTAGTCTTAATTCCAATAATGTCACTTATTATGTCAAACCTGTGGGTATTGATATTTGTTTTGTCAGCCCAAGCTTATCTTATGAGGGAGAGGGTGGTGTAAAAGCAGGTCCTCCTGAAATTTTCAATCCTTCTCTTGGTTTTTTCCCTCAGTCAACTAACCCATTAGATTATGGTAAAAACTTTCCAACTACTGGAGCTAACAACATGTTCTTTGATTTGCGGATTGGTTATACTGAGGCACTATCTTGGGCTCCTGTTTCGCATGGTGGTATCACTGCTACTATGACTGATGTTACAGCTACAAGCGCACGAGTTACCTTAACTGGCCCTGTTGCAACTCAATCCCAATGGAATTCCGGCAATCCAGGTCCTATTACTAAGCCTACTTTGCCTCAGACATTCGAGTTAGTTGGTCGAGATAGTAAAGGTAAAGCTATCGTTAAATATGGTTTTACATTAAAACAATGGTTTGTCAACCGAGGTAAAAGTTATTACACCTATTCTAGCATGGAATCCTGGTGTAAAAGTATTGGTTATCGCCTTTCTAGAGTTAAAGATTTAACTAATGCAAAACGTTATGAAATTACTGGTGGTACACCTTCATCATCAGGTGATTATTATATGCGTACAATTGGTGCAGGCTTGCTTGCGGAGTGGGGTAATATAGGCAAATATGATCGAACCAACTTTGACGCTGTCCGATGGTACTGGACCAGTGATGAAAAAAGTTTGAGTCGGTTCGTCGTTTTTCCTACAGATGGTCATATACATTGGGCTGAACCCTCGTATGATAAATCGGTAGGGCTTTGCACTTATCCTTAGTGCCATTAGCGAGGTGGAAATATAAAAAGTATATTCGTTAACGAATTGAAAAATCCAATTTTGGGTGGCGATTATACTTTTTACCCAATTTTAGTTCAATGGCTAAAAGATGAAACAGAAGGCATAAAAATAAAATAAATCAGATCACTATCTTGCTTGCAAAAATATATTATAAATTAAATGGAGTTAAATGCCGATGTTTTTCATGTGTTTAAGGCGTTTATACAAGAGATCTTAAACGCGATAATTCCTCAATTATTCAGGCAGACTATTTTAGCTATTTTGCTGTCTGTCTTTTTTTCCAGCTATGCATTAACCAAACAAACTTCAAATATTATCCACGGTAATGTTCCATATTTAACGTTTGATGATGGTTGTATTCGAACGGTTGATACAAATGATCTGAACGGTATTACGTTATCTAATGGTGTTAAATATACGCCTTCAACCAAAATCTCATCTACAACACCCATCGTTTTGCCTGCTGTAGGTTAGAGTTTTGCTGTGCCTAATGGTAAGCTCAATGAGGTGGTTGAGAAAAGATAGCCTTAAGTTGTTATGAGTTAGCTGACTCAAAGAGTCAATGTAGCCAAGCGTTAAAAAACGATTTTGTAAAGCATATCAATAATCGGCCTTTAGGCTATGATGGATTTTATTGACGAATGTGTTGTATTATAAAATCACAATTCTCATTGTTAAAATGTCTATTTGTAAGATAGAATGTTACAGTATTAATTATTTAGTAAGGAAATACATTGCGCATAGGGTGGGAGATTTTTATCCTTTACTCGCAGTTTAGTAAGTAGTATTTTAATGAGAAGTTATTGTTAGTTAAGGAGCAGTAGATAAAAATAAAAATTTAAATAAAACTTAATTGATAAGGTATTTGTTATGATATGCAATTTCAAAGACCAAATCTGTTCAATTTATAATTTACACTTACTTAATTTAAGCTCAAAAAGTCTTTTTTTTAACTCTAGTTTATTAATCGTCAAAATTTTAAGATCGTTATGTAGATCATTGCAAATATCTTCCAAACGATTAAATTATGCTTTCATATTATCTCGCCAAATGCTTTTGTCGTATGGCTTTTTGTTTATAACTTCGTATTCTTGTGATGCATTAACTTCTATAACATCAAATGCGATTCAAGGGAATGCGCCTTATTTAACATTTGATGAAGGGCGCACGCGAGCCATCAATACTGACGATCTGTTATGGATATCTCTTTCTAATGGGGATAAATACACACCTTCAACAAATAATTCGTCAACAACCCCAATTGAATTGCCTGTAGCTGGTCAAAGCTTTTCTGATATTGATATGTTAATGCCAAGGAATAGCTATTCAGTTGGTTTGAATACTCTTATTGCTGCGCCTTTTAATTATTGGAGCGATGATGATGGAGATGCTGATGTTTCAGTTACTGGTGACCTAAATTTGTATATTGTTGATGAAGACTATATATTCTTATCACGTGATACAGTGCCATCACTGTGTAATGGTTCTTATCGTGTTACATTAGCTAATACAAGTGGAACATTAACTACCCGTTATGGCATTCCTAATAGTAGTACTTTTAATGCTAATAGTGTTACTTATCATATTAATCCTAAAGAATTGCCAACGTTTTGTTTTGCCAAGCCAGATACAACTTACGGTAATTCTAGTTATGCTGGTCCAACTACTATGTGGAAAACTGATAAGGGTTTTATTCCACAGTCTTTTATTTCGTCATCTTATAATTTAAACTTCCCCACTACAGGCGCTAACAATTTGTTTTTTGATTTAATTATTGCTGGTAATCATCAGCCATTAACTTGGGATACGGTCTCCCATGGCGGTATTACCGCTACTATGACAAATTCATCAAATACAGGGGTTCGTGTTACATTAACTGGCCCTGTTGCAACTTCATCACAATGGAGAGCTAAAAATCCTGGAAATATACCAAGCCCTTCCTTACCTCAGACTTTCGAGTTAATCGGTCGTGACAGCCAAGGTAATGAAGTTGTTAAGTATGGGTTTGAGTTAAAGCAGTGGTTCATCAACCGAGGTACTTTTGAAGACAATTATGCTAATACATTATCTTGGTGTAAACGTATCGGTTACAGAGTTCCTAAGGTTAAAGATTTAACTAATGCTTTTTGTGCTGAAAATAGTACTTTAAATGATGAATGTAAAGGTTCAGTCGGTGCAACTCCTTCTTCAATCGATAATTATTATCAGCGTATAATCGGCGCAGGATTTTTTACCGAGTGGGGTTTGATGAAAAATTACTCACAAGCCAATTTTTCCTTTAGAGATTATTGGACAGTTGATACCAATCCTACATATAATCAGCCGTTTGTTGTGGGCTCGTACTACGGTAATACCCTATTCGTGGACCGATCTCGCAACTACAACGGACTTTGTGTTTCTCCTTAACTTTTATTCGATAGTTCATATTACTTGAGTAAATAAACTGGAGATAGCAATAAGTCCGTTAGATAGTTGACTTGAAGTGTTTAAAACACAGTCTTGATTAGGACTAATTTTTTTGTTTTTATAGTAAAAAAGTTGAGGAACGGGGTTTTTGGGCTCCTTAATTGCTTGCAATTTGAAACTTCTGTTTTACTTTCAATTAACTGAGTTTACTTTTCCGATAATTTACTATGATATTGCCGTCGATATTCAGTGGGTGTTCGTTCGGTTTTTTTTCTAAAAATTCGGCAAAAGTAGTTACTATCTTTAAAACCCGCTTCAAGCGAGATTTCTTTGACGTTTAAGTCGTAATCTTTAAGTAGTGATTTTGCGTACTCTATCCGGATATGGTTGAGATATTCATTTAAGCCAATTTTGCCTTCGTTTTTGAATAGATAGGATAAATAGTTGGGTGAGATATAAAACATTTTAGCTAGAAATTCACGGCTTATATCTTCCCGAAAATGAGTATCAATATATTGGCGTATTGCTTCGAATAAGCTGGTGGTTTTTGATGCGGTTTTTATGTCGGCATTGAGTAAATCTAGGGTGTTACTAAGCAGGCTTTGAATCAAGTAGTAGCCGGTTTGAGTTTGTGGTTGATTTTGCCAAGTCAATTCAGATAGCGCTTGAATAATAAAGGTGCCAACTCGTGGACCTCGCCTTGGTATGTTGGTTTGTGCTAGCGGAATTAATTGGTTGCCGTCCCAATAAACAATGCTGATGCCAATTTGCTGTTTACCAAATAAGATGTTTAACCAGGTGATTGGGGTTGTGCGGATAGGTTTGTTCCAACTGTTAGCGGTAATGTAGAGCAGATCATTAACTTCAAGTTGTTGTGTCATTATTTTGCCATTGCTGTCAGCCCATTGCATAAGCTGCTGGCCTTCTATAATCACTTCGATCCTCGGAAAATCAACTTGATAAGCATGTAGCGGTGCCGTTTGTTGGTTATTGGCAAAATAGAGATGGTTGATTTGTTGGTTAGTGAGCTGAGTTAATACGTTTTTTAGGGTTGTGGTCATATTGTTAGTAAACCAAGTAATGTGCAGTTGGTTTAATTATAGCTTGTAGAGTTAAAGTTGAAAAATTTATTTAATTTAATGTGTTATTAATTATTATTAAAAATGTGATCGAGATCGCATTTTGCTGTTTATCGTACAAAAGTCCAGTAAATAGAAAATTTGTCTTCTAGGCTTGAGTTAAATTTTTTTTTACTATGCTACTCATCAATTAAGCATTTAATTAGGAGTGGGTATGGAATTATATTTAGATACAGCCGATGTTGCAGCGATTAAGCGTTTAGCTGCAATTTTGCCAATAAAGGGGGTTACCACTAATCCAAGTATTGTCGCTAAATCGGGTAAGCCAATTTTTGATTTGTTATCTGAATTACAAGATTTGCTGGGTTCTGATAAGTTGTTATTTGCGCAAGTGCTTTCTCATAATGCTAAAGAGATGATTAAGGAAGCTGAGCAACTTCGTAAAGTCATTCCATCGATTGTGACTAAAATCCCTGTTAATGCTGAGGGGTTGATGGCGATTAAGGAGTTGACCAAGCAGGGTATTCCAACTTTAGGTACGGCCGTTTATGGTGCGGGTCAGGGCTTTTTGGCTGCGCTTGCTGGTGCAAAATATATTGCTCCTTATGTTAATCGTATTGATGCCCAAGGTGGTAATAGTAAAGATACGGTTTATGAGCTACAAGCGCTGTTAGATTTGCATAGCCCTGAATCGATGGTGTTAGCAGCCAGTTTTAGAACGCCAAGACAAGCTTTAGATTGTATGCTTGCTGGTTGTCAGTCAATTACCTTGCCCGTGGATGTGGCGGAGCTGTTTATTTCAGATCCGGCCGTTGATGCTGCTGTGGTTAAATTCGATCAGGATTGGTGTGGGGCGTTTGGGGCCTTACGCTTTTAATACTTGCTATTGATTTAGATTCCACCCATTCAGGGTGGTTTTTTCTCTTTCCCGCGATTAAAAATTCCCCTTTTTTATACCAATTATGTTGTATGATAGTGATGCGATATTAGAGGAATAGAAGAGAACACCAAATGCACGAAAAATCAAAAAAATACATTATTAATGCTTTATTGACGGTGATTAAAATTGAGCGGCCGTCAGAAAGTTATTTGCGATTATCTTTTAGTTGCAATAAGCCGTTAGCAGTTAATCCAAATTGGATTTGTCCTCATTTAAAGTTGTTATTCGCTGATCCTTTGACTGGCAAAATTACTTTCCCGATGTTAGATGAAAATAATAAAATTTTAGTGAGTGATAAAGTTCGTCAATTTGCTCGCAGTTATAGTATTCGGGCTTATGATGAGTCGTCCAATCAAATTGTGATTGATTTTGCGATTCATGCCAGCGGTTTAGCGACGGTTTGGGCTCAACAGGCAAAAGTGGGCGATCAAATCGGGATAGTCGGGACAGCAGGTAAGTTAGAGTTTGATAATCAATATTTGATTTTGATGGGGGATGTGTCTTCTCTGCCTGCCATCTGTTATACCCTTGAACATTTACCTGTAAATCATAAAGCCGTTGCTTTTATTGAGGTGAATCACAAGACCGATATCGTTGAACTGCTATCTGTTTTATCTGTTCAATGGTTGATTAAAGATGCTAATCATCCTAATCAATTAGTTGATGCGGTGATGAGTAGGGAGTTTAGTCAGCAAGATAATCTATTGTTTTGGGGCGGATTAGAGAGCTCGCTTGCTAGACAGTTACGTCAGGCCATTAAAGATAAATATGTCGATTTGGCACCTAATTCGGTTCATATAACCAGCTATTGGCGAGAAGGCTTTGCTGAAGGGGAGTTTAAACATCGAGATTAGCCATGAATATTCTTGCACATTTACATTTGGCAACGTTGGCAAATAGTTCGTTGATTGGTAATACCGTTGCTGATTTTGTTAAAGGCGATGCTTATCGACAATATCCCAAAGCGATTGCCGATGGGATTATGTTGCATCGTAGGATTGATCGTTTGATTGATAGTTTTGCTGAAGTTAAGCAAGCTAAATTGCTTTTTCGACAATCACATCAACGTGTTGCACCGATCACCTTGGATATTATTTGGGACCATTTTTTGTCAAAATATTGGGCGGAATTTAATGCTAGGCAATCTCTTTCATCATTCAATACCTTCACTAAGCGGCAGATTCAGCCTTATATCGTAAATTATCCAGTTGATTATCAAGATTTTATGGGGGCAATGTGGCGCGGTGAGTGGTTGGTAAATTATGCTTCGGTGGATTTTATTGGTAAAGTTTTAAACGGTATGGCAAAACGTCGACCTAAGCTCTATTTATTAAGCGATACTTTTATTGATTTTGAACAAAACTATACGCCACTAAAAACATTGTTTTTCGAGCTTTATCCTAAAATGTGTTCACTTATTGTCGAATATAGATGATTAAATGACTATCGAATAGTTTGATTTGTTCGATAGTCATTTGTGAATTTGATTTTATTGCGAAAAGGTAATCTTGCCATTATCGATAGTGATGAGATTGTTGGCATCTGGAGTTTGCGATATTGGGACTAGGTTTTCAGCCGTAGCTTGTGGTGCTTGTCCACTAATGCCTCCTCTCGGTTTTGTGCGAATGATTTGGCTTTCCGGTAAAGTGGTTTGATTGGTTATATTTGCCCATAACCATTCCATGGCTTCATCACCATAATAGTCAATAGGTAATAGCGTATTGTCAAAAGGTGCTTTACCATCAAGATAACTTGCATTTTCAACTTCAATATAACGGAGTTGTGACTCTTTTCCTTCAACTTTACTGTTTAATGCAACATAAGGTCTAGATGTGTAGTCGATAAGTTGTTTAGGGTTATTTTTACCATGAACAATGAAGGTTTTGACTTTGTTTAAATTACCTGTTGCCAGGACTTCTTTTAAACCTTTAATCACGCGTGGATCTTTTATTTTATCTCTTAAGCAAATGGCTCCTTTAGTGCCATAATCTATTTGATGCTCAATGGTAGAACTTGAATACCATTCACGTCGAGGAGAGGAGACATCTTTATTTTCAACCAGGTCAATAGCTGTGGCATCAGGGTTGGCCCAGATGGGTAACTGGCCATTAGATAATCCCCAAATTTCGGCAAAATTGACTTGTTTTAGTGGTTTTACTTCACCAGAATTATAATATGGGTCTTGTTGGGTACTTGCCACTGAAAAGTCACACATGTTTTCAGTTACATCATATCGACCATAGGCGCTAATATATTTATAAGGGTAGGCAATTGATTCATTAAGATAGAAATAAGGTAATTGGTTGCTCATTTCAGGCTTCCAACCATAATCATAAAGTTTGTTTAATGCCTCTTTCGGCGTGCCGGTTGGTAGTAAGTTGGCTTGTTTTAATGCATCACAACGGTTTTGTGAAAAAAGATACTTTGAGGCATCGGGGACGTATTTGTCCTGCTTATTCGGTTCAATTGCCGGTATGGCACAAGGAATATAAAGTGCCCCATAGGAGCTATAATCGGGTAATGAACGAGAGCTTATGTTTTCGTTACTATTTTCTAAACTTGTTTGAATTTGTGGATTAACTGCAACCACACCATTAATTCTACTTCTTAAACGTAATTCAGCTAGCTTAAGTGCCGCAGCTCCACCATCCTCAGCTCCATAGACTAATATGATGGTATTAGTATCGTTAAAGTAAAGATTATTAGGTTCCGGAAATAGTTCATTTAATTCATATAAAGCGAAAACAATTGAATAGAAGGTATATGTTGGCCATTTTGCTTCTTGGTTTTGCTTTGAATGGAGCTGTTTTACTGCATAACGGTGCGGATTATTTTTGATAAACTCTTTTTGATTTTGTATAGTTGGCTTAAAGAGTATATTGTCCTTAGCAACTAGACCATCAACAGTAAAGCCTTGCTCGTTGGTAATATCATAAATACCAGTACCTAAACCTTTGTCGTTATAAACTACTGCGCAGTTATGTTTAAGACCCCACAATCCACGGATTTGTATATCTTTGGCGTTATATAGTCCATCAGAACCAGAAGCTGGTACGACAACAATACAGGGTTTTTTCTTATTAAAATCGATGGGAACTTGTAATAGCAAGCCAACATTTTCATCTTTAATGGTGGCTAAAATTTCTGTGCCTGCAATTTTTCCATCAAATAAAGGCGACAATTCTTCACTTTTGAATCCAAATAGAGAGCCTTCTCCGGTTTTTGTATCAATAAATCGATTTAATTTTGCACGACGTAATTCTTGGGGAGTAGGATTTGATGGATCGGCATAATTGATCTTTTGGATCATTTTTGATAAGGCAGTAAACCCTATTCCAGCGGTAACAAGATCATCACTATCACCATCATAGTAGTTTGAGCTATGAACAACCAACCATTGAGGTTTATGATTAATTGGATTTTGGTTTGCAGGATCACCTAATTCAGCACCGCTAGGATTTGAAGATATTATTAAAAAGAGTAAGGTGGATAACGTGCTTGTTTTTTTTAATTTTATTGGCATTACATTCATTCCCTACATTTTGCTTAACAGCTATTTACTCATTAACTACAGTTTATTATATAATTTATTATTGGGTTGGTAAATTTGGGTTACTAATAGCCCAAAATGCTGAAATAATTTTTTCTGATAATCGTCTTTTTTGCACACAGATGCCAACATCAAACGGTTCCATTAAATTGGTTGACCATTCGGTGATGCGTTCTCTTACTCTTTCTGGGCTATTTTCCATTACTACTTTAGGCAATAAAGCCACTCCACAACCCAAAGCAACCATGGAGACAATGGCTTCGTGCCCAGCTACCGTTGCATAAATTTTGGGGCTGATGATTTTTTGTTGTTTAAACCATAAATCTATTCGATGTCGGCTTGGACCGTGCTCAGGCAATATGAATGGGATATTATGCCAATCTGGTGCTTTTTGATGCAATTTGTCACTGAATGAACTATTAAGTTTAGGTATGAGTAATACCATTTCAATTTCGCCTAATTTAATAAATTCAACACCAGATGGTAGTTGTTTGGGTTTTCCTGCAATAGCTAAATCAGCTTGATGAGATTGAATTTTTTCAACAGCATCGGCTGCATCTCCTGTAAATAGTTTAATTTCTACTAATGGGTAGTGTAGGCGAAAGCGATCAAGTATTTCAGGTAGATGGCTGTAAGCCGCTGTGACCGAGCAAAATAAGGTTAATTCACCAACTAATCGTTGATCGGCTTGGTCCAATTCTTGCTTTAATTGTTGGTGTAGATTAATGACTTGTTGGGCAAAGTGTTTTACTTTTTCACCTTCGTGGGTAATTTGAACTTGTCGGTTGTCGCGGATAAATAATCGATGACCAAATTGTTCTTCAAGGCGCTGGATCTGCCTTGAAAGGGTGGAAGGGCTTACATGCATAGCATCGGCACTTATTCCAAAATGACATGTATCACAGAGATGTAAAAACAATTTTAAGTCACGAATATTCATATCTATTTAGTTATTGAGAAATATTTAGCGTAGACACCGTTATAATTGATTAATTATATCATCTTCGATTTTATTTGCTCTATTATGCATAGATATCAGGCAAATAGCAAAATAGCGTTCATCAATGGCAATATAGATAGAGACCTGCTAGAATACCGCATCATTTTTTTGCTTAGCTAAATTAATTAATTTTATGACAGAACAAGCTTATTTAGACGAAGTGAATGCTCGTCGTACTTTTGCAATTATCTCTCACCCCGATGCTGGTAAAACAACCATTACCGAAAAAGTTTTGCTTTTTGGACAAGCCATTCAAACTGCGGGAACCGTAAAAGGGCGTGGTGCTAATGCGCAGCACGCTAAGTCAGACTGGATGGAGATGGAAAAACAGCGTGGTATTTCAATTACAACGTCCGTTATGCAATTTCCTTATAATGACTGTTTGGTGAACTTACTTGACACCCCAGGGCATGAGGATTTTTCGGAAGACACTTATCGAACCCTAACCGCGGTTGATAGTTGTTTGATGGTGATTGATGCAGCAAAAGGTGTCGAAGACAGAACGCGTAAATTAATGGAAGTTACACGTTTACGAAATACGCCTATTTTAACTTTTATGAATAAGCTCGACCGTGATATTCGTGATCCGATGGAGTTGTTAGATGAAGTTGAAAACGAGCTTAATATTATGTGCGCCCCAATTACTTGGCCAATTGGTTGTGGTAAGTTATTTAAAGGGGTCTATCATTTAGCTAAAAATGAAACTTATCTTTATCAAACCGGTAAAGGTCATACCATTCAAGAAGTTAGAATCATTAAAGGATTAGATAATCCTGAACTTGATAGCACCATTGGTGATGATTTAGCCCAACAACTTCGTGATGAATTAGAATTAGTGCAAGGTGCATCAAATGAGTTTGATTTAGATGCATTTTTGTCTGGTGATTTAACGCCTGTGTTTTTTGGTACTGCGTTGGGTAATTTTGGTGTAGATCATATGCTTGATGGTCTAACCGCTTGGGCGCCAGCACCACAGCCTCGGCAAACAGATAAACGAGAAGTTGAAGCAAGCGAAGAAAAATTTACCGGTTTTGTATTTAAGATCCAAGCAAATATGGACCCTAAACACCGAGACCGTGTTGCATTTATGCGCATTGTTTCAGGTAAATATGAAAAAGGTATGAAGTTACGCCATGTTCGCATTGCTAAAGATGTTAATATTTCTGATGCATTAACCTTTATGGCAGGCGATCGTGATCATGTTGAGCAAGCTTATGCTGGTGATATTATTGGTTTGCATAATCACGGTACGATTCAAATTGGGGATACGTTTACCCAAGGTGAAGATCTTAAATTTACTGGTATTCCTAACTTTGCACCGGAATTATTCCGTCGAATTCGTTTAAAAGATCCACTTAAACAAAAACAATTGTTAAAAGGTTTAGTTCAGCTTTCAGAAGAAGGGGCTGTTCAAGTATTCCGACCAATTGCTAATAATGATTTAATTGTTGGGGCAGTTGGGGTGTTACAGTTTGATGTGGTGGTTGCCCGTTTGAAATCTGAATATAACGTTGAAGCAATTTATGAGCCAGTAAACGTCACCACTGCGCGTTGGGTTGAGTGTAGCGATGCTAAGAAACTTGAAGACTTTAAACGTAAATGTGAACAGAATTTGGCTTTAGATGGTGGTGATAATCTTTCTTATATTGCACCAAGTATGGTTAATCTAAATTTAACCCAAGAACGTTATCCGGATGTTGAGTTCAGAAAAACTCGCGAACATTAATATGCTATATAATAAAAGAGACGCTGTCTCTTTTATTTACTTTCCAAACCATTCAAAGCAAATCGTTCAAATGATGACCATTGAGAAAAATATGTTGATAGCTGGTTAATCGTGCTAAATAATTTTTTTTCTTCTCCCATAAAGCTAATAGATTGATTTAAGCTTGTGGTTTGTGATTCGTCACTTTGTGTATATGGATTTTCGTTTTCTGATGTTTCATCTTCAATAATGCTGCTTTCAAGAGCGATAACAATTTTTTTATTATTGAGCTCTCCCCAAGTTAGCCATTGAGCACTAATCGTATAAATTTGTGCTAATTTTGTGCGATAAGCCATAATAATTAATTTTGAGCTATATGGTTGTGTCTTTTTGACTATATTTTTTCCGTCTTCTATATCAAGTAACCAAAATGGTAAGACTATTTCAATTTTATCCTGCCAAGTTTCACTTAATGTTTTTATTGCATTATTCCATTTTTGCCAAATGTGACTTTTATTTTGTGCATATTCAGTCAATAAGTAAGGTTCAATATCATATTGAATTCCAGCAAGACAAGGATTGTGTATTTGGCATAACTGTTTAATGACTTTATTGCGTTCAATGGCATTTTTTAGACCTGAATCAGTAATCATATCAGGTGCCCCTTCAACAGCAATAATGCTCATCTGCTTTTTAGCCGCGATATCAAGTAGTTGAAATAGCTTATCTTGATTTTGAATATGCCCATTGACTATATTTAATTGGAGATAAACTTGATTAATCCCTTTTTGTTTTAGTTTAGTCAGAAATTGACTTGGTGAATGAATCCAATTTTCAGTATGCCAATTCCACATCGAAATATTGATATCGGATCTATATTGATTGGGCAAAGAGGTATAATTTGACTTCATCTTATCCGCATTTAATTGATTAATATTTGAATAGACATTGGTATTTTTAAGAACAGAATTAGTGTTTATGAAATCTTTTTTTTCAAGTAGCTTTAATAGTAAGGTAGCACTTTTTTTGATTTCAGGAATACTTAAATAATACCAATGTTTTAAATTGATGGAATTAATATTTAACGCTAAATTTTCAGCAAATGTTGCAGGACTAATAAAACTTATCACAAATAATAAATAGATGATTTTAAGTTTATTTGTCAAATTTTACCCTCTCCATTTTTCCCCAAGATAAATTGCCTTTTATTAATCTAGCATAGCCTTTAAGCTTCCAATATAGGTATAACTGTCGATAACCAAAGTTATCTAGTAATGCAGTAATAAATAGTTTTAGTAGATATCTAGTTTTATCTAAACCTGATAATAGCACACCATCAATCGCTATAGCAAAAGCACTTATCAGGCTATTGTATCCAAAAACGATTAAAAAATAAGATAACATTACGTTGCTATCTATCATGTCAAGAGACCAAATCAACGGGATTAAAAAGTACCCTAGCAGTTCAGCAATTGGACCTAAAATATCGGTTAATATTGAAAAAGGTAATAGCATAAGGCTTAACTTTTTATATTTTAATTTAAAAGTTAACGACTTAAAATTTATAAAAGTTTGTAGCGCGCCAATATGCCATCGTATACGTTGGTTTTTTAATACCTTCCATTTTTCAGGCACTTGGGTCCAACATATGGCGGTTGGTACATAATCAATTTTGTAATCAACATTAGAGTCATAAATATATTTGTGTAATTTTAGAGTAATATCATAGTCTTCGCCAACAGAACCGACACAAAAACCACCGACCTTTATTGCAAAATCTCGTCTAAATAAACCAAATGCACCTGAAATTATCGGTAAAGTATTAAAATGATTCCAAGCAATTTTTGCCAAGAGAAATACTCTCATATATTCAAGAACTTGAATTTGTACAATGAATCTTTTAGATAAATTGATTTTAGATATTATTCCATTTCTAATAGAGCAACTATTAGCAACTCGCACCGCTCCACCGACTGCAACTGTTTTTGGGTCGTCAATTAAAGGGACTACAGCTTTGTTAATGGCGTCAGGTGCTAAGATTGAATCGGCATCAATAAGACAGATAATTGGGGAGTTGCTTAAATTAATTGCGGCATTATGCGCGTCTGCTTTGCCACCATTTTCTTTATCTATAACTCTAAGCCGGCTATCTTTTTTTGATACATAAACATCTCTTATTTTAGCATGAGAGAGTTGATTACGTTCATTTAAGTGATGCGCAATAGGTTGTAAATCAAAGTACTCTTTCACTTTTGAAAAAGTGTTGTCCGTTGAGCCATCATTTACAACTATCATTTCAACATTAGGATAATGAGTTGCTAATGTTGATTCGATACTATCAATTATAGTTACACTTTCATTATAAGCTGGTAAAATGATGGTAATTGGATGTGAAATACCGTCATTTTCGGTCTGGATTTTTCTCTCTTTGTTTGGATTTTTAAGTAACACATAAATTGTTACTAATAGTTGCACAAAATAGATGAATATTTGCACTAATCCAATTAGCATAATCGTTATAACTAAGAATTTAACACCGAACATCATTATGTTGTTTATATAATCACTCATTGTTTCACCCACATTTCTTGCTTTAAGAATTATTTAATTTTTATTGATAAATAGTTTGCTTTTTAAATCAAAATGTTCTGTTATTAGTTTTTCAATGGTTAATGATTTCTTTATGTAACATTCTTCATTAATGAAATTAAGAAGATAACAACTGTGTATAATCCCTTGTGGCGTTGTTTGTAGTCCCAGTAAGTTTTCAAAAAAAGTTTGCATATAAATACGCTCATCTTCTTTTGCAAGAATAAGGTAGGGGGTAATGTAGTTCTTAGAAATTTTTTTTAAAATAGTAAAAAATTGGTGATTGGCAAAATCTTCACAATTGATTAGCGATTCAAGCTCTAGAAATTTATTAGAAGGTAAAAGCCTAAAAAAGCAAAATACGCCTTTTTGCGGTATCTTGTTAAATAGCTTAATAATTATCTGAATTATCGAAATACCTGAAGCGTTTTTAACTAGACTCAATGCTGCAGCAATGGCGACTTCTTGACGAGAACTGTTACAAGCCTGAATTAACGCTTGATTCGTTTTTTCGCAAGGATAATATGCTAACATGTTAGCTGCATCAATTTTCTGTTTTATTGTGCCTTTTTTTAATAGTAACCTAAGTTTATTTTGGAATGGTTCCAGATCAAAATAAGTTAAAATATGTTTTTCGCGATGTTTCTCGAAAAAATAGGCAGTAATTATTGCTACGCAATTTAGCGATAATTTTTTTGTTATCTCTTGCTTAAAATAAGATTCATCACCAGTTTTCAATGCTTTTTTGTAAATTTTTAGCAATTGCAATTTTAATTTCTTGTGTCTTCTAAATTGAATTTCACGTTTGATGTAAATTGCAATGGTTACTATCAATACAATAAAGCTAATAAAAATGAAACAGGCATTATATAAATTTAGGTATCGAGTTAGAATGTCCATTTTATTCCACATCCTAGTGTTTTTTTAGTATATAACTTACGGCTGTGGTTGGTTTGAACTCTTTCTTCATTATTATAGTTTACAAACCCAGTTATTGAATTAGATATGTCATATGACAATCCAATAAAATGAGATTTGACTTTAATTAATGAACGATTAAATTTTATCGAACGGTCGGATGTTTCTTGACTATTTGCATATCCTGCAAAGAGATGTAATTCTTCTGTAGGTGATATGGTGGTTTTAAATAAATAACCACTCATATGATGGTTGTCTTGATCAAATGTGTTGTACCATTTACCTGCTATGGATAAACGATCATTAAAGAAAAATTGTTCAATACCCGGTAAAATAGTTTTAATGTTGCCATCGTTATAGTGGTCCAACTTTGCATCGAGGGTGATATGGAATGAATTTATTTGATCATTATACGGGGAAAATAATTGATAATCCCCACCGGTTGTTATTGTATATGTTGCGTAAAATTTTTTAGATGTGGCGACAGAACCTGATAGATAACCATACGCTTTATTGTTGAATGTATGCCAATAAGTGAGGCCTATTTTTTGGTCGTTGCTATGAAAACGGTTTGCCTGGGTTAAATGGCCGGTTATGGTATTTTGCGGTGATAGCCGATAAGATAGTGCTAAATCCACTTCATTCCAATTTGGCAAAGATTTAGATAATCGACTATGTGTGCCAGATAGAACAATATTCCAGTAATGTGTATTTTTTTTTATGTTATCAATGTTTGCCTGTAGGGACAGTAATTGTTCGTCATTAGGTGTGAGATTTAAGTACTTATCAAGTAACAATTTGGCTTTTTCGGGATGGTTAGGATCTTTTGCTAAAACAACACTAACTAAACCATATTGCGCATCTACGTAATTGGGGGCGATATCAAGTGCGGATTCAAACGATTTTTTTGCTTGTTCTAACTGAGTTAGTGCGTAATAATTGAAACCTAGTTGGACAAGAATATCGGAATTATTTGGCTGTAGTTGATTCGCTTTTATTAATTTTGATATTGCTAATTCAAAATTTTTTGTTTTTTTCGCATCAATACTTTCTTTTAATAATTGATCTGCTTTTATTGCATCATTATCTCTATTTGTGGTTGCTACTGTTTGATAACTGCAAAACAAAATACTGACAATTAAGACAAACTTATAGTACATATAATTACCTTAATCCATTAAATTATTTCTAAATATCAAAAACTAATGTGTATCTTTATGCGTCGATAAAATCGACAAATTTGGGAAAGTTTGGAACTGAGTAGCGTCTAACGTATTTTTACTAGATTAATACGATAAACGTATTGGGCCGAATTATATATGAAACAGATAATAAAATACATATAAAAATTAGGTATGTTTTTTGAAATTTGACATATGTCCTTTTATTGTTGGTTTTTAATCGTTTTATTTATTAATTCGGAATATAATGAACGCTTATTTGGAAAGAATTCTATGAATAATATGAAAACAAGAACACTATTTTTTACTGCATTAACTCTTTTTTCTTTTAACAATTCATTTGCTATTGAAAATAAGCATGATCATTCTGTTTTATTAGATAAAGTTCACCAAAGCGAACGAGATGATCGTCAATATGAAGTGATTGAACTTGATAATAAAATGCGTGTGTTATTAGTTTCCGATCCTAAGGCAACCAAATCACTCGGCTCTATCGCATTGCCTGTTGGTTCCTTATATGATCCAGCTCTGCAACAAGGTTTAGCTCATTACACAGAACATATGGTGTTAATGGGGTCGAAAAAATATCCTCAACCATCAAGTTTTACAGAATTTTTGGCTCGACATGCCGGTAATTACAATGCGACAACTAGCGGTAATCGCACCGCATTTTTCTTTGAAGTTGAAAATGGTGTAATTAATACTGCATTGGATTATTTAGCTGATGCCATTGCTGAGCCAATTTTTGATCCTAAATTTGCTGATAAAGAACGTAATGCTGTTAATGCTGAGATGACATTGTACCGTTCAAGTGATGGTTTTCGAATTCAACAAGTTGATTCTGAAACGATAAATCCTAATCATCCTGCTTCACAATTTTCTGGTGGGAATTTAGAAACGTTACGTGATAAAGATAATAGTAAGTTGCAAGATGCATTGGTTAATTTTCATGATAAATATTATTCAGCTAACATTATGGTTGGCGTTATTTATAGTAATCAACCGATCAAAAATTTAGAAGCGTTGGCTGAATCTACTTATGGTCAAATTCCTAATAAAAATATAACGGTTGCGCCAATTACTCAACAAGCTATTACTCAGGCGTTTACTGGTAAAGAAATTACTATGATACCCGCCCAACCAAGAAAAATGTTGTCGTTAAAATTTCCGATTGAAAATGATATCGACAAATTTTCTGATAAGACCAATGAGTACCTTATTTATCTAATCAGTAATAATAGTAAAAATACGTTAGCTGATCAGCTACAAAAACAGGGCTTAGTTGAAGCCATTCAAGCCACTAGTGATAGTAAATATTATGGTAATAGTGGCACATTTAATATTAATGTTATTTTAACCGATGAAGGCTTAGCTCAGAAAGATAAGGTTATTGCTGCGATTTTTAATTATTTACAATTAATTGAGAAGCAAGGTATTTCTGATGCGTATTATGATGAGATAAAAAAGGTCTTTGCTTTATCCTTTAAGTATAAAGATGTTAACCGTGATATGTCTTATGTAGAATGGTTATCTGATCAGATGCTTCTTTATCCAGTTAAAAATGTATTAGATTCTGATTATGTTGCTGAACATTTGAATAAAGATGCGGTTATCAATCGAATCAAAAGTTTTACTCCAGAAAATGCTCGTGTGTGGTTAATTGCCCCAAATCAAACTACAGATAAAACGGCCTATTTTCTTAATGCACCTTATAAAGTTGATAATATTACTGATGAATTAAAAACAACTTGGACCGATTTAGGTAAAGCGTTTTCTTTTAGTTTGCCTGAGTTAAATCCGTATATTCCTGATAACTTTGATATTGTGAAACAAAATAATGATCAGATTCAACCTGCTACATTTAGTAAACGGGGTAATCATATCCATTTTGTTAGTCGTCACTTTAGTAACGATCCTAAGGCTGTAATTGCTGTTTCTTTACGCAATAATCAGGCGTTTAAAGATGCAAAATCGTCAGTTGCTTTTGAGTTGCTTGATTACATCGTGAGTCGAGATTTGACGCAATTACAATTTCAAGCAGGTAATGCTGGAATATCATTATCAACGGGTCTTGATAATGGTTTGATGGTAACCGCTAATGGTTTTAATCAACATTTACCGGATATGGTTTTAGCAATTCTTAATAGTTATCGACAAGTGACCATTGATGAGCAAAATTTACAATTAGCTAAATCGTGGTATCTTCAACGACTTGATGGGGCTGACCATTTTGAAAGTATACGTCTAGCGTCAGAGCCAGTTCTCGCTTTATCGAAAATGCCTCACTATTATGAACGAAGTGAAAGACGACAAATTACCAATAATATCACTGTAAGTGATGTTCAAGCTTATCGCGATAGTTTGATGACTCAATCAGTTCCTTATATGATTAGTTTGGGTAATATCTCAAATGAAGATTCATTAGATCTTTATCATGCCGTTCAAAAGACTTTGAAGCGCGATGTTGAATTCACGCCATTAGATGAGATTAAAATTAACACTGCCTTTACAGCTAGAATCACCCAACAAGCAAAAAGCACAGATAATGCGTTGTTAATGACTTATTTTCCAATCAATTATGATTCCACTAAGAGTCAAATAGTTGGATATACTTTAGCTAACATTATGTATTCTTGGTTTTTTGATCAACTGCGTAGCAATGAACAATTAGGTTATCTAGTTGGTGTTTTTCCATCATACATAAGTGAATCAGTAGGATTGGGTTTTGCTGTTCAAAGTAATCAATATGATCCGGCTTATTTATTAAAACGTTACCAAGCGTTTTATCCAACAATGTTAACTAAACTAGAAGCATTATCTAATGATGATGTTGAAGAGTATAAGAGAAGTATCATCGAAGAGCAGACAATGCCACCACAATCTTTAGATGAAGAGTTTGATCGTTTGAGATCAGACTATCGCTTATCTCGTTTCCAATTCGATTCGCGTGATAAAAAAATAGAGTTACTTAAAAAACTCACTAAAGAGGATTTAATTGAATTTTATAAAAGTGCAGTTATTGAACAAAAAGGTTTGGTAATAGCATCGCAAGTATTAGGTCAACCTGAGGAGGGTAAAAAACAACCTGAAGCGATTACCGATTATACTGAGTTCAAAAATGCATCATCGTTACAAGACGAATTGTTAAAATAATATTCTCAAACATAGATTCGATCTGAAATATCATTACATTAAATTGGCATTGTACTTATCATATGGTACACTGCCGAAATCCCAATAGTTTGAGTAAATTATGATTACTGGATCGACTGATTATTTTGCTATCGGACAGCGGTTACGAGCTTATCGTATCGCTGCCTCTCTTAGGGCTGAAGAGGTTGCTGAAAGTCTTAGGATCTCAAGAGCTGCGGTTTACCGTTTAGAAAAAGGCGAAATCGTTAAAATAGAAACGCTTGAACGATTAGCTTCTTTGTTAGATACGTCATTTGCTAGTTTACTTGGCATTGATACAGAATATTATTCAAGTGGTGAGGGTTTTTTTGAGCGTATGCGTCAACTCGAAGAGCAGTCCACTCATATCTTTTCTCATTTCGATCCCTTTTCTTTTCTTTTAACTTCGCCTGATTATTTGTCTCATTTAGGGATGATGTTAAGAGAATCGAGTGATAATATTGAAGCTGAAAGATATGCGACTTCTTTATCTATTTTACATGATCGCAAAACTCAGTTTTATCAATCTGTCCCTAAAGTAATTAATTTAATTAGCTTACGTAATGTTGAACGGTTTTTGCATATTGGCTTAGTTGGCAATCTGACTATTTCGCCGGGTAAAAAGTCTGAAAGAATGTTGTTGGCGCGCAAGGAGGTCTATCATTTAATCGAATTAATTGAAGATCAAGCTTATGCACCAACAATTGCTATTACTGAGCAAGCTATTCCATCTATTGCTTTCCAAATATTTTATCAAAATGATAATGCGTTAGCTTTAGCTATGAGCCCGTTTAGATTAGGTGAGTTACCTAATATTACAACTGGTATCGCCTCAATAACTTCATCAGAAGATGCGATTAAGCGTTATCGTCATTTATTTGATAAATTGTGGCAAGATAGTGCCAAAGATCAGCAAGCGATAAATTTATTGAAAGCCACCTTAGATAAATTCTAAAGAATATTGAAATTATTAAAGAGAGTTACTATGTTATCTTTAACATTACAACCGATAAAAAAATTTAGTGGTACGATTAATCTACCTGGTTCTAAAAGTGTTTCAAATCGTGCCTTACTTTTGTCTGCACTTAGCAATGGTAAAACACGATTAACTAATTTACTTGATAGTGACGATGTACGCTATATGCTTGATGCTTTAAAAGCTTTGGATATTAAATATCAATTATCAAGTGATCGAACAATTTGTGATATTGAAGGAGTAGGTGGCAAATTACACTCTACTCACCCATTAGAGCTATTTTTAGGTAATGCTGGGACCGCTATGCGTCCATTAGCCGCTGCGTTGTGTTTAGCTGATAACAATATTGTATTAACCGGCGAACCTCGTATGAAAGAGCGTCCAATTGGCCATTTGGTTGATGCTTTGCGTCAAGGTGGGGCTAAGATTGATTATCTTGAAAACGAAGGTTATCCTCCATTACATATCCTTGGTGGTTTTACCGGTGGAAATATTGAGGTAAATGGTTCGGTATCAAGCCAGTTCTTAACCGCACTTTTAATGGCTGCACCGCTAGCTGCCAACGATACTGAAATTACTATTATTGGTGATCTGGTTTCTAAACCTTATATTGATATCACGATAAAAATGATGGAGATGTTTGGTGTTTCGGTTATTAATGAAAAATATCAAAAATTTATCATTAAAGCTAATCAAACTTATCAATCACCAGGCCATTATTTGGTTGAGGGTGATGCCTCTTCAGCCTCTTATTTTTTAGCTGCTGCAGCAATCAAAGGTGGCACCGTTCGCGTAACAGGTATTGGTAAAAAGAGTTTACAAGGCGATACCCAGTTTGCACATGTGCTTGAAAAGATGGGCGCTAAAATTACTTGGGCGGATGATTATATTGAATGTACTCGCAATGAATTAAATGGCATTGATATGGATATGAACCATATACCTGATGCAGCAATGACCATTGCAACTACTGCGTTATTCGCTAAAGGTCCAACGACTATTCGAAATATTTACAATTGGCGTGTTAAAGAAACGGATCGCTTATCAGCAATGGCAACCGAGCTACGTAAAGTAGGTGGGACCGTTGAGGAAGGGGATGACTATATTACAATTATTCCTCCAATTAAATTAAATCATGCTGATATTAAAACTTACAATGACCATCGTATGGCAATGTGTTTTTCATTAGTTGCACTGTCTGATACTCCAGTCACAATTTTAGACCCAAAATGCACAATGAAAACCTTTCCTGATTATTTTGAACAATTTAAACGATTAAGCGAAATATAACATGACTAAAAATATTCCGGTTATTGCTGTTGATGGACCAAGTGGAGTTGGCAAGGGCACTTTGTGTCAAGCATTAGCGAATCATTTTAAGTGGCACCTTTTAGATTCTGGTGCTATTTATCGTGTTCTTGCACTTGCTGCTTTGAAACAAAATATTGCTTTAGATGATGCTAAACAATTAGCAACATTGGCTCTTAACCTGCCGCTTACGTTTGATACCAGTAGTGATGATGTGAAAGTTTTGTTAGATGATGTGGATGTTTCTCGCGAGATAAGAACAGAAGAGACTGGTGGAGCCGCTTCAAAAGTTGCGTCAATAAATGAAGTTAGAGTTGCTTTATTACAGCGACAAAGAGACTTTAGACAGTTGCCAGGGCTAGTTGCTGATGGTCGTGATATGGGGACAGTGGTCTTTACTGATGCCCCAGTTAAACTATTTCTTGATGCTAGTGCACAATCAAGGGCAGAAAGAAGAATGAAACAGTTGCAAGATAAGCAAATTCATGCTAAATTCGCCGAAATTTTGCAGGAGATAACCGCGCGAGATGAACGAGATCGTAATCGAGTTGTTGCGCCATTAAAGCCTGCGGTTGATGCACTAATAATTGATACAACATCGCTTTCAATTCAAGATGTTTTTAATCAATCTGTTATGTATATTAAAGAAAAACTTGCGCTGTAAGTTTATATTTAAACTTTGGCGTGAACCAAGCTCCATTACAAGGATGAGTGGAGTATCGTAAACAACCCCACAAGACATGAAGTAATGTGGACGTTAAATTAAACTTAAAGTAAATAAAATATGACTGAATCTTTTGCTCAACTCTTTGAAGAGTCTTTAAATCAACTAGACACTCGTTCTGGTAATATGATCCGTGGTACTGTCGTTGCAATCGACAAAGATGTTGTTTTAGTTGATGCTGGTTTAAAATCTGAATCAGCAATTCCAGTAGAGCAGTTTAAAAATGCCCAAGGCGAATTAGAAGTTCAAGTTGGCGACGTTGTTGACGTTGTTCTTGACTCAATTGAAGATGGCTTTGGTGAAACAATTTTATCTCGTGAAAAAGCTAAACGTCATGAAGCGTGGCTAACATTAGAGAAAGCAGTTGAAGATGCTGCAACCGTTTTAGGTGTTATCAATGGTAAAGTTAAAGGTGGCTTTACGGTTGATCTTAATGGCGTTCGTGCGTTCCTACCAGGTTCGCTTGTTGATGTTCGTCCATTACGCGATACTTCTCATATTGAAAATAGAGAAATCGAATTAAAAGTTATTAAATTAGATCAAAAACGCAACAACGTAGTTGTTTCTCGTCGTGCAGTAATTGAATCTGAAAATAGCGCAGAAAGAGAACAACTTCTTGAAAATCTACAAGAAGGTTCTGAAGTTAAAGGTATCATCAAAAATCTTACTGATTACGGTGCATTCGTTGATCTTGGTGGGGTTGATGGTTTACTTCATATCACTGATATGGCTTGGAAACGTGTTAAACACCCAAGTGAAGTGGTTGAAGTTGGTCAAGAATTACTTGTTAAAGTTCTTAAATTCGATAAAGACCGTTCACGTGTTTCTCTTGGCTTAAAACAATTAGGCGAAGATCCATGGGTTTCAATCGCTAAACGTTACCCAGAAGGTACTAAAGTAACTGGTAAAGTAACTAACTTAACTGATTACGGTTGTTTTGTTGAAATCGAAACTGGCGTTGAAGGTTTAGTTCACGTTTCTGAAATGGATTGGACTAACAAAAACATTCACCCATCTAAAGTGGTTAGCTTAGGTGATGAAGTTGAAGTTGTTGTTCTTGAAATTGATGAAGAACGTCGTCGTATTTCTCTTGGTCTTAAACAATGTAAACCAAATCCATGGTTACAATTTGCTGAAGCACACAATAAAGGTGATAAAGTTAGCGGTAAGATCAAATCAATCACTGACTTTGGTATCTTCATTGGTTTAGACGGTGGTATTGATGGTTTAGTTCATCTTTCTGATATTTCTTGGAATATGCCAGGTGAAGAAGCAGTTAAAGCTTATAAGAAAGGTGATGATATTGAAGCTGTTGTTTTACAAGTTGATGCTGAGCGTGAACGTATCTCATTAGGTATCAAACAACTTGAAGACGATCCATTCAGCAGTTTTGCATCTAACTTCAAAAAAGGATCAATTGTTAAAGGTAAAGTTACCGCTGTTGATGCTAAAGGTGCAACAATCGAGATTGCTGAAGGTATTGAAGGTTACTTAAAAGCACAAGATATTGCTCGTGAACGTGTTGAAGATGCAACTACTGCATTGAACGTTGGTGATGAAGTTGAAGCGAAGATTGTAAATATCGATCGTAAAACTCGTGCAATTTCTTTATCTATACGTGCTAAAGATGAAGCGGATGAGAAAGAAGCACTTGCTGCTGTAAATAATACTGCACCTCAAGAAGATGCGTCATTTACTAACGCAATGGCTGAAGCATTCAAAGCTGCGTCAAAAACTGAGTAAAAAATATCTATTGAAAGAGTAAAGAGGGCTTGCCCTCTTTTTCTTTTGTGGTATAAAATGAATAAATTATATACTACATAAATTAAATTAGGAGTGACCATGAACAGATCCGATTTAGCTGAAAAAATAGTCAACTGGCGGGCACACCTTCCTGTGCAACTGGTTGATGATGCTGTTAGAGATATTATTGAGCAAATCGCATTAGCGATGGAGACTAACGATCGTGTTGAAATCCGCGGTTTTGGTAGTTTCAGCTTAAATTATCGTGCTCCACGTAAAGCAAGAAATCCTAGAACAGGTGGAAATGTTGAAGTTAAACACAAATATATTCCTCATTTCAAACCAGGGAAAGAGCTACGTGAACGCGTAAATAATGCAGCTAAAGCATAATTAAATTTAGTTAATTAAAAAAAGCCTTTGAGTAAAATCAAAGGCTTTTTTGTTATTGAATAAATCATTTTCTTTAATATAAAAAGTGAAAGAGTTATCTGTAAATTGGAATAGAGATCTAATATTAATTATAAATTAACTTCAAAAAAATCTGAGCATGTTAGATTGGCTGTTTAGTCAATATAAGAAGTAGAAGTTGATGCGGTGTTCAATAGATTTAATGGCAATAGCAATTTCATTAGGTAGCATTCCATTAATTTTTTTACCATCGTTACCCAATGATCAAGATTGGTATATTTTAGCTTTTATACTGATTATTTTAGCGGCTAAATTTCAACGTTATTTTACTTTTATCATCATCCTTGGATTAAGCTTTCTCTGGTCGACCGCTATAGCAAAGCAATATCTCAATTCAATTGAACCTTATATAGACCAAACATTAGCAATAACGGCAAAAGTTGAAAGTATTAATACACAGGCTCCTGCTAAAATTCAAACAATGACTCCCCATTATGTAAAATTTTCAATTACCAATATTTCCGATCAACCTTTGCCTTCACCCATACCCGTCATTATCTATTGGGAACAACCTGAATTAATAAAAGCTGGACAAATTTGGCAATTAACCATTAAAACTAAAGTAGTCCATAGTTATTTAAATGAAGGAGGGTTTGATAAACAACGATTTGCGATAGCCAATAAATCTTTATTAAAAGCCAAAGTCATCAAATCAGTTTTACTCGAGGATAAATCTAATTTTCGACAAATCGTTGCAGATAAATGCCTACCTTATATTAATTTATTTAGTTATCGAGATATTTTATTAGCACTTGGTTTTGGTGATCGCTCACAACTTGAAACTCATAATCGAATAACAATGATGCAAACCGGTGTTGCTCACTTAATGGCTATTTCTGGAATGCATATTCTATTAGTCTTTTATATTTGCTTTGGAATAACTAAAGGATTCGTTTTTTGCTTACCACAACGTTATATTTATTTCTTCCTACCGATTATAGTAGGTTGGTTGTGCAGTATTGGTTATACGTGGTTAACCGACTTTAATCCACCAGCATTACGAGCGATTTTTGCTTTATCGATTTGGATATATTTGCGTTATAAGAATAATCAAATAAGTGCATGGCAAAAAGTTAATCGTATTATTGCATTACTATTAATTATTGATCCGTTAATGATATTGTCCGAAAGTTTTTGGTTGTCTTGCTATGCTGTTGTTAGTTTAATTTTTTTGTTTGATTGGTTACCACTACCTAACGCGATGAAAAATAAAAAACGGTGGTATTTATTTAGGTTATTACATTTACAATTTGGTTTGACACTATTACTTCTACCAATCCAATTGTATGTTTTTCATGGTATAAGCGTTGTTTCACTGGTTGCTAACTTGATTGCTATTCCTATTATCTCTCTAATCACTTTCCCAGCAATTTTACTGGGACTAGTATTTAGTTTAATCAACTGCTTTTATCTTGCTTTATGGTTCTGGTTTGTTGCCCAATATTCGCTTGAATGGTTATTTCATTGTTTAGATTATCTAAATTATATATGGTTAACTATCTCAATGGATTTTTACTTTCTAAGCTTTATTGGTTGGTTAGCCTTTATAATAATAAGAGCAGCAGTTTGGCGAAGATTTAGTTTTACACTTTTCATTATTTTGACGCTGGCTTTTTCTCCATTCTATAAACAACCAGATTATCTTTGGCGAATGGATATGCTAGATGTTGGGCATGGTCTTGCTATTGTAATTCACAATGGTGAATCAGCTATTTTATATGATACGGGTGCAAAATGGGAAAACAGCTCAGCAGCAGAGCAAATTATTACTCCTTTTCTGCAATGGCATAACCTCCAGCTTGAAGGAATTATTATTAGCCATAGTCACAATGATCATATTGGCGGATTATCCTATTTACAACAACGTTATCCCAATGCCTGGCTTATGAGTTCATCTTTAAATTTACGCAATGATTATAATTGCTTAGCTAAGCATAATTTTTATTGGAAACACTTAAATCTTAAAGTGCTATGGCCGACTAAATTAGTTGATAACACGGAAAATGCTGATTCGTGTGTAATACAACTTACTGATGGTCGATTTTCAGTGCTGTTAACCGGTGATTTAGAACGAAGGCAAGAGTATGATTTAGTTATGCAACATAAGAAAAAACTATCTTCAACAATATTACAGACTCCACATCATGGGAGTAATACTTCGTCAAGTTATCCATTTTTAAACTACGTTAATCCAGTTAATGCATTAACTTCAACCTCACGTTATAACCCTTGGCAACTCCCTTCAAATAAAATCACTGCTCGTTATAAAGAGTTAAATATCAATTATTTTGTTACAGGAAGAGAGGGGCAAATAAGTCTGTTTTTTTATCCTACTTCATGGCAACAAAAAACGTTGCGACATGACATTAATCCAAGATGGTATCATGATTGGTTTGGTAGTTTACCATTTTATGAGTAAAATAAGGGAAGTACTTTAAATAGGATTACTAAAGGTTTAAAAATGATTGAAAATAGCGGGCGATATGATGATTGAAAAACTGTGGTATGGTAAAAATAAATCATTTTGGTTGCTACTGCCATTTTCATTATTATATGGATTTATTGCTTCCGTTCGTCGACAACTATACAAATTTGGTGTATTAAAATCATGGCAGTCTCCTGTTCCAATTATTGTTATTGGAAATTTATCGGCGGGAGGTAATGGTAAAACGCCACTTGCCATTAGTTTAATTGAGGCGTTGAAATCTAAAGGACTAAAAGTAGGATTAGTTTCGCGAGGTTATGGTGGAAAATCTGATCACTATCCATTAGTCTTAGATGAACATAATGGAACTGAACAAGCCGGTGACGAGCCTGTATTAATTTTTCAGCGAACCCATATACCAGTAGCAGTCGCGCCAAAACGAGTTGACGCAGTTAAAGCGTTATTAGAATCTTATCAATTGGATGTGATTTTAACCGATGATGGTCTACAGCATTATGCGTTAGCTCGTGATATTGAGATTGTTGTGGTAGATGGAAAGCGCCAATTTGGTAATGGGTTGTGGATACCTGCTGGACCTATGAGAGAAAGAAGAGAAAGATTAAAATCGGTTGATTTAATTATTATCAATGGAGATAGTACCGGTGATATAGTAAATCAATTTCCAGACAAAACTTTCACCATGCAATTATTACCGGGTCATGTAGTGAATCTCTCAACTAACGAACAATGTGAATTATCATCACTTCATCATATTTGTGCAATTGCAGGCATCAGTAATCCAAAGCGTTTTTTTGATATGTTAATTAAAATGAAAGCTGATTTAGTTCATACAGAATCTTTTGCTGATCACCAAAATTTTACCCTTCCGTTATTAGAGAAAGTAGTAGAAAATAATCAAACACTTTTAATGACTGAAAAAGATGCAGTAAAATGTCGTCAATTTGCATTACCTAACTGGTGGTATTTACCCATTGATGCAGTAATACCAAATCAAGCTATTGAAAAGATTTATTCACTATTTGAAGAAAAAAAATCACTAAGAGAAAAAAAATGATTCTATTAAGTGCTATTGCTTGTCCTATATGCCATGGTCAATTGGAGTATGATAAGCAAAATCAACAATTAATTTGCCAAAAAGATCGGCTGGTCTATCCGATTAAAGAGGGTATTCCGGTTTTATTAGCAAGCGAAGCAAAGCAATTAGTTCCATCTCATTGTGATAAAGAATAAAAAAGTTTAGAGGTAATTTTATGAGTTTTACAGTAATTATTCCTGCAAGATATGCTTCAAGTCGTTTGCCAGGAAAACCGCTTGCAGATATTCATGGCAAACCAATGATAATTCGAGTTATGGAGCAGGCTAAAAAATCGTCAGCTAATCGAGTAATCATTGCAACGGATAACCAACAAGTATTTGATGTAGTCAAAAGCTATAATGGTGAAGTAATTCTCACTAGCGATAAGCATAATTCCGGTACAGAACGGTTAGCGGAAGTAATTGATAGTTACAAATTTGCTGATGATGAAGTTATCGTTAATGTTCAAGGTGATGAGCCTTTGATTCCCCCAGTTATTATTGATCAGGTAGCCGAAAATCTAGTGAAATTCAAAACTGGCATGGCAACGTTAGCTGTTCCTATTGATAGCGTTGAAGAGGCGTTCAATACGGGAGCAGTAAAAGTCGTGACAGATAAAGATGGTTATGCACTTTATTTTTCAAGAGCGACTATTCCTTGGGAGCGAGACCGTTTTGCTAATTTAAATGAGCAAGGTAAGGTAGATCAAATTGGCGATTTTTATTTACGTCATATAGGAATTTATGCTTATCGAGCTGGTTTTATTAGGCAGTATATAAAATGGGCACCTTCGGCATTAGAGTCAATTGAAATGCTAGAACAACTGCGTGTACTTTGGTATGGTGAAAAAATTCATGTCGCTGTAGCTAAAGAACCTCCAGCAATTGGTGTCGATACTCAAGAAGATTTAGAAAAAGTAAGAACATTATTTAAGGAGTAGATGATGGCAACGTTTACAGGTTTTACTCAGGCAGGATTAAACTTTTTACAAGATGCATGGATTAATAATAGTAAGGCTTGGTTTGATGAACACCGAGCTATTTATGACAATGATTTAGTAAAACCTTTTAGATTATTAGTTGAGCAGTTAACGCCAGCTATGCTAAAAATTGATGAGTGGTTTGAAACGCGTCCCGCTATTGGTAAAACCATATCTCGTATTCATCGTGATACTCGATTCTCAAAAGACAAATCGTTATATCGTAGCCGACTATGGTTAACTTTCAAACGCCCAAATCGTGATTGGAAAGAGGCGCCAGCCTATTTTTTTGAAATCAGTCCAGATTGTTATCGTTACGGATTAGGTTATTATTGTGCATCGAAACAGACTATGGATATATTTCGTGAAGAAATTTTAAATGATACCGAAAAATTTCTAAAAGTTATTCGATGTGTTAAAAAGCCATTTGAATTAGTTGGTGAGTCTTACAAAAGACCTTTACTCAAAGATGAAAAAATATCGACATGGTACAACCGAAAAAATCTTGCCGTGATGGTAACCAATAATGATATTGAAGATGTATTAGATGGTAACTTAGCTGATAAACTTGCTAAAGGTTTTAAACAACTATTACCACTATATGATTATTTAATGCGGGTTGAAATGATTAAAAACATTCCAAATCTGTAAAATAGCTATGAAAAATAGCACTCCTCAAATATTTGAAAAGCTTAATATTAATTCTTTAACACCATTTATAATAAACTGGGTACCCACACAAACCAATAAAAAAAACATAATTCTCGAAGTGGCTTCAATGCCACTTTTTCCCATAAACCGCATTATGCTGCCTGCGCAACGCATACAGAACCATAAAATAATACATAATAGTAATGGAATAGATGATGCATAAACTACCCAAGTTGATACGTTATACCTTCCACTTTTAACAGTTGAAGACATGCTGATAATCATCGCAATGGTTCTTGGACCAGAGGTGCTTGGCATAGAAAAGGCTAAAATTGTAATATTTTTTGAAAAAGGCGTAATTTATACGCCTATATAATAATGAATCGAATAAATAACGATTAAAATGGAATATCGTCATCGAAATCCATTGGTGGTTCAGGCATAGCTGGTTGACTTGCTGGTGCAGCTGATGAAGCACGAGGTGCTGTAGGAGTAGTTGGCGCAGAGGATGTATTATTTGCACTTTGTCCCCAACTCTTTGAACCTTCATTATAAGAGTCATTATTTGGACGGTTTCCTAAAATTTGTAATATTCCACCGATAGGGTTGATAACAACTTCCGTAGTGTAACGATCTTGACCTGATTGGTCTTGCCATTTACGAGTTTGTAGTTGTCCTTCAATATAAACTAGTGTTCCTTTTTTAATGTATTCACCAGTAATTTCAGCTAATTTACCAAATACGACAATTCGATGCCATTCTGTTTTTTCTCGATTCTCGCCAGTTTGCTTGTCTTTCCAAGTTTCTGATGTAGCAACATTAAAATTTGCGACAGTATTACCAGTTGACATGACACGTACTTCTGGATCTTGACCTAAATTACCAACTAAAATGACTTTATTAATTCCTCGGGTTGCCATTATAAACTCCTAACAATTGCATATATATAATTGCGCTATTGTAACATGAGACTGAAATAACATCACCGAATTTAATTTAAATTTGGAAGTTTGTATCCAAATTTTAAAAATTTAGAAAGATTGGCTTAGACATAGGAATTTCTGCCTATAACGAGTATAATGCCACCCATTTCATATCTTAAACATTTTTCTGCCGGAGGCCTTATGATTAATGCGTTTGGATTAAAAAACAAACAATTAGTAAAAATTAATGAAGGCGATATAAAGAATGCGACCTGGATTGATTTGATCGAGCCGGAAGAAGCTGATCGTGAATTTATCCTGACCAATTTAGGTCAAAATTTAGCAACAAGTATCGAATTAGACGATATTGAAGCATCAGCTCGTTTTTTCGAAGATAATGAAGGACTACATGTTCACTCCTTCTTTTTTTATGAAGATGCTGAAGATCGCGCCGGTAACTCTACCGTCGCTTTTACAGTGCATAATGGACGTTTATTTACATTGCGTGAACGCGATTTACCTGCGTTTCGACTATACCGAATGCGTTCTCGTTATCAGGGAATGAATGATGGAAATCCGTATGAAGTTTTATTAGATTTATTTGAAGTTAAAGTTGAACAGTTAGCCGATCAAATTGAAAATATCTATAGTGAGCTAGAAGAATTGAGCTTAATTATCATGGATCGTTCTGCTCAGGAACATTATGACGAAGCGATTACTTCTTTAGCTGAGCTCGAAGATACGGCATGGAAAGTACGCCTATGTTTAATGGATAGTCAGCGTGCGGTTAACTATTTAGTTCGTCGTGCTAAGATGCCTGTTGAACAGTTAGAACAAGCGCGAGAAGTTATTCGAGATATTGAATCATTGGTACCCCATAATGAATCATTATTCCAAAAGGTTAACTTTTTAATGCAAGCAGCTACTAGCTTTATAAACATTGAACAAAGCAGAATAATTAAGATTTTCTCGGTTGTTTCAGTGGTATTTTTACCACCAACAGTGGTGGCATCAGCATACGGTATGAACTTTGAAAACATGCCAGAGTTAAAATGGGAATATGGGTATCCTTTATCATTATTATTGATGTTATTAGCTGGTGTTGCACCTTATATTTACTTTAAACTCAAAAAATGGCTTTAGTGGTTATTTTCCTTTCAACTTTTTAAAAATTTACCGCTAACAATTTTGTTAGCGGTAATAGTAAATTCTGTTAAAGCAATCTAGTTAAATCATTATAAATAGTCCATAATATTGCCAGTTTTATTTTAATATTTATTGAACTATTGTTCATATAGAAAGATTTATTTTTAGAAAAGGGAATAACATGAGTCAATATGCACTAGTTACCGATATTGGTGGAACCAACGCTCGTTTTGCACTTTATGATTTAGCAACTAATGAATTATCCGCAATAACTAAAATCCTCATTTCAAAAGATGATGTACTACTTGAATTAATTAAAAACTATTTGAAATCCCAAGCGGTAACAGTGGATATGGCTTGCATTGCCATAGCTTGCCCAATCAATGAAAGTGATTTGATTGAAATGACTAATAATAATTTGTCGTTTTCTCGTTCAGAACTTATCAAAGAACTTAAACTAACTAAGTTAGAAGTAATTAATGACTTTACTGCAGTTTCAACATCTATTCCTCAATTATCAGCACAAGATGTGATTAAAATTGGTGGTGAGGAGCCGAATCTTGATTATCCAATAGCAATCTATGGTGCCGGAACGGGGTTAGGGGTTTCTCATTTAGTTAAAGTTAATGGTCATTGGATTAGCCTATCAGGCGAGGGTGGTCATACAGAATTACCTATGGTTAATGAACAAGAAGATCGAATTTTAGCTCAGTTAAGAAAAAAATTTGGTCGAGTTTCTTCAGAGCGTTTTTTATCGGGTAATGGTATCGTTAATATCTATCAAGCTTTGTTACAGATCAATAATCAACCAGTTGAAGATATCACGCCAGATATTATCGTAAATAAAGCATTATCAAATAGTTGCCCAATTTGCTCAGAAACATTAACTCATTTTTGTACTTTTATGGGGCGATTTGGGGGTAATTTAGCCTTAACACTTAATACTCAAGGCGGTGTGTATATTGCTGGCGGTATTGTGCCTAGATTTATAGAATTTTTTAAATCATCACCATTTAGAGAAGCATTTGAACATAAAGGTCGTATGTCTTATTTAGTTAAAAAAATTCCTGTTTATGTGATTACTCATAAAGATCCGGGATTATTTGGTGCAGGTGTCTATTTGCAAAATAGCCTGAGATAATTGAGAAATAGGATTTTAGTTTATGATGTGGTGTTATATTTATAGAAGCACAAAAAAAGAAAATTGTTATCTCTATATGGAAAAAGAGAACGATTTCTCTCCAATTCCTGAAAAAATTATGTCAATTTTTGGCACGCCAGCTTTTGTCATGAAAGTCTTACTCGATGGTAAACGTCGTTTTGTGGTAGGAACAGCACAGGAAATTGAGGAAAAAATTAAAGCAGATGGATTTTTCTTACAAATGTTAAATGAAGACGATTTTAAAGTATGATTGAACCATTTTGGGAATATAAAACTTTAGATCAAATGAGTGATGACGAGTGGGAACAACTATGCGATGGTTGTGGCCAATGTTGCCTAAATAAATTACAGGACGAGGATACTGACGAAATACTGTATACCAATGTTGCATGTAATTTGCTTGATTCAAATACTTGCCAGTGCAGACATTACCACAACCGTTTTAAATATGAGCCTGATTGCATCAAGCTAACAAGAGAAAATTTACTGACAATTGAGTGGTTACCAGCAACTTGCGCTTATCGTTATTTTTCAGAAACAGGGCAGTTACCGCAATGGCATCCATTAATTGTTGGAAATAAAAAGTTAATGCACAAATTAAAAATATCAGTCAAAAATCGAATTGTGTATGAAAAAGATGTGATTTGTTGGGAAGATCATATTATTTAAAAAGAGAGCCTAGGCTCTCTTTTATTTTTATAGTATAAGCCATAAATTTCCAAGAAAATCGACAGCTAATAAGTTTAAAAACATTAATATAAAAACAAATATCATAAATGAAATATCAATCATACCTAATGGCGGTATAATGCGCCGAATAGGTGCAATAAGTGGTTCTGTTAATTGAGCAAGTAATTCATCAGTATAAGATTGTCCACGACTAACCCAACTTAAAATAGCTCTAAATAATAATAACCAAAAAATGAGGTGTCCAACCGCATGGGCCATTGCAGCCAAGGCAAATAATAGGTAATAAGGGCTAAACAACGGTGCGTTATATCCCTCAAAACGGAAAATAAACATAATTTTTAGTAATGCAACTGCATAAAAAAGAATCCATGTCGCCGTGTCGATACGGCCAATAGATGGAATAAGTTTTCGCATTGGACCAATAATCGGTTGGGTAATACGAACGATAAATTGAGTAAAAGGATTATGAAAATTTACTCGCGCATACTGCATCCACAAACGTAGAATAACTATGTATAAGCAAATAGTGAAAATAGCCCTTCCTAAGAAGATTAACGAAATCATTTAATACTCCTAAAATCTAAAATGATCTGCAATATATCACACATATTGCCGTGCACCAAAGATTGCACTACCAATGCGAACCATTGTACTGCCTGCAACAATAGCTGCTTTCATATCGCCTGACATGCCCATTGATAATGTATCTAAAAAAGGATAATCCGTTTTCAATGATTCTAAAAGCTGAGTCATCTGTTCAAATACCTCAAGTTGTTTAGCATAATCATTTTCTATCTCGGGGATAGCCATAAGGCCACGTAACCTTAAATTAGGTAATGTAATTATCTGCTTAACCAAATCGGCAACTTCATCTACTACAATTCCAGATTTACTCTCTTCATTACTAATATTTACCTGAATAAGAACATTTAGCTTATCCATATCTGTAGGTCGCTGATCATTTAAACGCTGAGCAATTTTGAAACGTTCAATGGTGTGCATCCAATCAAAATTTTCAGCAACTAGCTTAGTTTTATTTGATTGCAATGGCCCGATAAAATGCCAAGTAATCGGGGTATTAGGCATATTTTTATTAAAGTAAGCAATCTTTTCAACACCTTCTTGAACATAGTTTTCACCAAAGGCTAATTGGCCTGCATCAATTGCTTGAGCGATTAATGTGACCGGCTTGGTTTTACTTACTGCAATAAATTCAATTGTATTGGGATTTCGATCGCAATCTAAGGCAATTTTATGTATTTCATTTTTAATCTTGATTAAATTGTCATGTACTGTATTCATATTAATTCCCAATAAACTAATGGATAGTGAGTGAAAATGATAAATTCAATGTTGGCTTTTAGTGTAACGCAAAAAGCTTCTGATTTGCATCTTTCTAGTGGTGAAAAACCGTGGATTCGTATTAATGGTGAGCTAAAACCTATTGCGCAAGATAAATTATCGCCACAAAAACTTGAAATTGATTTATTTAATCTATTAAATGACGATCAAAAGGGGCTATTACAACAGCATCGACAAATTGATTTTGGTTATCATCTTGAAGATATAGGGCGTTTTAGGGTAAATATTTTTTATCAAAAACGTGGTATTTCAGCCGTATTTCGAATTATTAAGCAACAAATACCAAGCTTAACTGATATTCAGGCACCTGATGTACTAAATGAATTAGCAAAAGCAGAATCTGGAATTATCTTAGTTACTGGCGCAACCGGTAGCGGAAAATCGACAACTTTAGCTGCATTAATTGATCATATAAATCAGACGTTAGCTAAACATATTATCACATTAGAAGATCCTATTGAGTTCATTTATCAAAGTGATAAATCACTTATCCAACAACGCGAAATTAACCATTTTGGTGGTGCAATTGATAGTTTATTAAGGCAAGATCCAGATATCATTTTATTGGGTGAATTACGCAATAAACAGACCATTCAAGCTGCATTAACTATTGCTGAAACTGGTCATTTAGTTCTTGCTACATTGCACACTCGTACCGCAATACAGACAATCAACCGTATTATTGATGTGTTTGAAGAGGGAACACGTGCATTAATTCGTACTCAGCTATCTAATAGTTTAAAAGCGATAATCTGTCAAAAATTAATTCCTTATAAACAAAGTCGAAAAGCTATTTTTGAAGTTCTGATCAACACCCCAGCCGTCAGCAATTTGATCAACGAGGGTAAAACAAGGCAGATATTATCATTAATGCAAACAGGTCAACAGTTTGGTATGCAATTAATGATTGATCAAGTTAGATAGTAAAAATTTCATCTTCTTTTTATTCGTAAATATTATAAGTTTTATACAAAAATTTATTTTATAATCTTTATACTATTTCAGTCATAAAGGTATAAACAAATGGAACAGCATATAGGTTTTATCGGTATTGGTAATATGGGTAGTGCCATTTTACAAGGTATTTTAGCAAGTAATATTGTGCCGGGAACGCAAATTTATGTTTATGATCCTCATCTCGAAAAGGGCCAAGCACTTCATCAAAGCCATTCAATAAATAATTTAAAATCAGCAAGAGAAGTTGCACGAGAATCAGATATTGTTTTCATAGCGGTTAAACCTAATGTTATTGTGGATGTCTTAAATGATATTCAAAAAGAGTTAAAAAAGGATACCATTCTCATCTCGATTGCAGCCGGTGTCACGATTAAAACTATTGCACAATGTGTAGGTTATGAACAAAAAATTGTTAGAGTTATGCCAAATACGCCAGCTTTAGTAAATGCTGCTATGTGTTCTATTACACCGAATACAGAAGTGACTGATCAAGAATTAACAATTGTTGAAACTTTATTGAATTGTATTGGTGAAACAGAAGTTGTACCTGAATACTTAATCGATGCCGTAGTTGGAGCAAGTGGCTCTTCTCCTGCATTTGTATTTATGTTCATTGAAGCATTGGCTGATGGTGCAGTTAAAGGTGGTTTATCTAGAAAACAAGCTTACAAATTTGCGGCACAAACAGTGATGGGTTCAGCTAAATTATTGCTGGAGACAGGAAAACATCCAGGTGAATTAAAAGATATGGTTTGTTCACCAGCCGGTACTACAATTGAAGGCGTGCAAGTACTTGAGGAAAAAGGCTTTCGAGCAGCTATCATTGACGCAGTAGAGGCTTCAATTCAAAAATCCAAAGATTTGTCAAAAAATTAAAGATTGTTAACATGAACAATAACAAATAGTTATTGTTCATTTCATTTTTAATTGTAAATAATAGCAAATCATTGCTTGTATTAGTCATCTATTTATGAGTTAATAGTCCTCAGCATATTACATGCAGATATATTTTGTAACATTTAGATTTATGCAGTTTGTAGTTTACTTTAATCACATTTGTATTAGTTCTCTTCAGTCTTCTCTTCTGTTTGTTAATAAGTAGTCTAGGTTTTATGTTCTAATGTTTCGCCTTTGATGGCTGTAATTAATTTATTTATAGGAAGATTTTTATGTCTAAAAAAACTGGTCAAGTTAAATGGTTCAATGAAAGTAAAGGTTTTGGTTTTATTTCACCTGCTGATGGAAGTAAAGATGTGTTTGTTCATTTTTCTGCAATCTCTGGCGATGGATTTAAAACTTTAGGCGAAGGTCAACAAGTTGAGTTCTCTATCCAGGATAGTCCTCGTGGCCCTGCTGCTGCTGATGTTACAATTATCTAATTGTATTCTCATATAACCTTATCAGTATTCAAATACTGATAAGAGTTTTTACATTTAAATTATAGACTTTCCTTAGCAATTCTTATATTATCCCTCCGAAGTAATTCAATAACATATTTTATGTTCTAAATATTTATAATTTTAAGGAAAAGAAACAATGAAAAAATTAGTATTATCTGTTGCATTATTAGGTTTATCTTCTGTTGCTATGGCTGAGTTATCAGAATCTTGCAAAACTTACTTTGAAAAAGTTGATAGCTTTGTTAAATCAATCCCTGATGATGCTGCGACTAAACAACAAACAGACATGATCAAACAAAACTTAGAAACAGCTAAACAACAAATTTCTGCAATGCCTACAGCTAACCAAGAAGAAGGCTGTAAACAAGCAACTGAAGTATTAAAACAACTAGAAGCTTCAATCCCAGCTAAAAAATAAAGTCATTGTTTAGACGCTATTATTTCTTACGATAGCGAAAATCCCAAGGGGCTATTGGATGTTTATCTTTCCATAGTCCTTTTTTGTTTTGTTTAGCTTTTAATTCGAGCTTTACCATATTCTTATTACTAGCAACGCCTTTGAAGCGGTAAGCCCACGCAAAGCCATTTTCCACCATCTTAGCATTAATGTTGACTTGTTTTAGATAGATGACGCCTAAGGTCCGTTGATAAATATCCTTTTTATTTTCTTTAACATAAACAGTTTTACCCGCAATCAACGATGCTAAGTATTTTCTTGATGCATTACCATATGCTTGGTGTCTTTCTGGAGCATCAATATCGAGTAACCGGACGCGAATTTTTTTATTTGTTAATATATCAACGGTATCACCATCAATTACTTTTACAACTTTACCATTAAAGTCTGCTTGTGCTTGACCGATTACAACAAATAAGAGGATTAGGAGAGATTTTCTTAAAAAATACATTACGGATTGTTTCTTAAAATAGTAGCGTAAAAAAAGCTACTCCTTGCTAATTATCAGTAATTAATAATAGTGAGCAAGGAGTGTAAGATTATATTGAATTAAAATTCAGACGTGTCTTTAAATAAACCAACTTTAAGATCAGTTGCTTCATAAATTAATTTACCATCAACGTAAACTTCACCATCGCCGATTCCCATGATTAATTTACGATTAATAACACGTTTAAAATTAATTTTATAAGTCACTTTTTTGTTATTAGGTAATATTTGACCTTTTAATTTTAATTCACCAACACCAAGCGCTCGGCCTTTACCTTTACCACCAATCCAGCCTAAATAAAAACCGACTAATTGCCATAAAGCATCAAGACCAAGACAACCAGGCATTACCGGATCGTTTTTGAAATGACATTTAAAAAACCATAAATCAGGATTAATATCAAACTCAGCTTCAACATAACCTTTACCGAAACTACCACCGTCTTCATTCATTTCAATAACGCGATCCATCATTAGCATCAAATCAGACGGTAATGGCGGTCCATCATGACCAAATAATTCACTATTACCTGATTTAATTAGATCTGCTTTATCATACGAAGATTTACGTTCAAATGTCATAAAAAACCCTTTTATTTTGTTGTCATTACATAATTGCTTATAGAATCATTATTGATTAAAAAACTAATAATTAACCTAAGCTGTAAAGTTTTACATGATTATTTCATTAATCGCATCAATGAAATTTTGGTCTCAAGTTTATTGTGTATTGTTACTTTTTGCAATTTTTTTCCAGCGACTGAGCCAACCATCACGTCTTCTATCTTGGATTAGCATTGATTGCATACGAGCATGAATCAACTTATAAAGACTAATATTATTCTCATCTTTGTAAGGAATACCAGTTAATAAATAGAGCGCATCGGCGACATGTTCGACAGTCCAAATAGAGAATTTATCATTATTAATTGCCTCAATAATGTCATCGCTTAAGCTTAAATGGCGCTGATTACTAGCAGGAATAATAACACCTTGTTGGCCTGTCAAACCTTGGTGCTGACAAACAGCAAAAAATCCTTCTATTTTCTCATTAACGCCACCAATAGATTGAACATGGCCAAATTGGTCAACAGATCCTGTCACAGCTAATTGCTGATCGATAGGTTGATTAGATAGTGCACTAATCAGCGCGCAAAGCCCCGCTAGTGAAGCGCTATCGCCATCAATTTCATTATAGGATTGTTCAAATACTAATGATGTAGAAAACGGAAGTTGATGATTGATTGCAAACTCCGACATAATAAACGCTTGCATAATCATCATCCCTTTAGAATGAATATTGCCAGCAAGATCGGTTTTACGTTCAATATCAATTAATTCACCGTCACCAAAATGGACAAGACAGCTTAACCGTGTTGGCTCACCAATCGCTTTTGGATAACCGGGGTATTCAATAACTGACAACCCATTAATCTGCCCAACCACTTGTGACTGAGTATCAATCAAAATTTGATTGGTAAAAATCTCATCATGGAACCGCTCAGCTAAATAATTTTCTCGCCATGCTTTTTGTTCTAAAGCCTTTGTGACGGCTGAAGCATCAATATTCTCATTTTCTATAAAATAAGATGAATTTAGCAGAATCGATTGCACCCATTCAACGCTAAGTGGTAAATAATATTGATCACCCGTATATCTTGTTGCGTGTTTATAAATTTTAGCAAAAGCAGATTGCTCAATTTTGGGTAGCGCTAAGTGGTGGCTTATAAATTGTAAATAATTCATCCAATCATTAATTCGCTGAGGTTCAGTTATATGCATTTCACTTTCAAATTCAGCGTAAATAGATGATGAATAAAATTCTGGTTCAAATTCCTGCAATTCAGCTAGAGAGAGCCTATCTCCGACTAAAATAATGCGTAAATCCAAAGGCATGGCAGGAATAGATAATGGTAATGGATGAGAATCATCAGCTGAAAACCATTCAAAAGTTTGTGACAGAACCATCTGTTTTAACTTAGCCCAAACTACTGGTTGCGCAAGCAGTGAACGCAATCCTAAAATTAAAACACCACCATTAGCATCATGAACTAAACCAGCTTGTAATTTGATTGGACTATTTTCAGGTTGCCTAACACAACCAAATAGTTTCTCCATATCAACGATTGTTGCTGATAGACAATTATCTTGGGATGCAAAATTATCTTGCTTACTTTTCGCTTCAGTTAAGGTAATTTTATTATCACTAAAGTAATAGCTATAACCTAAATGGGTCGTTGTGAGATTACGCTTTACCGACTGCTTTAATAAATCAAAAAAAAGCTCGCTTTCAGATGCTTTTAAAAGCACAAAGCGAGAACGATACTGCGTATTATGATTTTTGCACAATAAGGATACAGCAGCAGCAACGCGAGGTTGCCACGATAACAAATTGGTTAATCCATCACTGCATAAATTTGTTTTAATATCGCTATTATTTACAATGTCATTTACGTTAGGTTGGACTTCTTGAGAGTTGAGTTGTTTGATTGCCAAAGTTAGTATCTTTTTAATTAGCTATATTATTAAAGCAAATTATAACAAGTATCGATAGCAACGCCAACAAATAACCAAAGGCTTTATACTAAAAAAATTACGGAAAGATTTTAAAAAATCAGTTAAACTGTGACGTAAATTTCAATTAAGTTTTTCTTGGTAATTACTACAATTAAATATGCTCAAACTCAAAAACAATCATATCAAAGACGATAAAACCTCGCAGATAGTTAGTTGGGGGCATTGGTTTACGCTATTTAATATTCTGGTAGTCATTTTACTTGGTAGCCAATATTTGCTCATTGCTGATTGGCCCCGAACATTCATGGGGCGTTTTTATGCAATTATTAGTGCGATTGGGCATTTTAGTTTTCTTACTTTCATTGTTTATTTGATATTGCTTTTTCCGTTAAGTTTTCTTATTCACTCTTCACGATGGCAAAGGATTATTGCAACTATCGTTGCAACGATAGGAATTAGTTTACTGCTTATTGATGTTGAAGTTTTCTCGCATTTTAGAATGCATCTAAATTTATCTATCTGGCAACTATTTACCTCGGATAAAGCATCTTTTCTCAATAGTGCATTTATATTAATACCCTTTATTCTTTTGGTTGAAATATTATTCTCGATTTGGAGTTGGAAAAAGCAACGCAGTTTAAGTAAACGCAAACGTTTTGCCAGACCTGTAGTAATAGGTTTTATTCTATGCTTTGTCTCATCACATTTGATTCATATTTGGGCCGATGCTAACTTCTATCGTCCAATTACGATGCAACGATCAAGCTTACCGCTGTCGTATCCGTTAACGGCGCGTCATTTTCTTGAGCGTTATGGATTTATTGAAGAGAATGGTTATCGTAATCGCGCAATTCAAGAAGGTAACCCATTTGCGATTGCTATTGAATACCCACTCGATAAAATTTCATTTAATGAAAATCAAGATAAACCGAATATCTTGATTATTGATATTGATGGTTGGAATGATCGACTATTAGCCAATAATATGCCTTGGCTAAAAGAATTTGCTAGCCAAAATATACAATTTACTAATCACTATGGAGCAAGTAGCCAAGCCTACTTAAATAACTTCTCATTATTCTACGGACTTGACCCGAATTATTATAATAGTATCTTGGCAGGGCATAAGCCTTCGGTATTATTCGAAACTGTTACTAAACAACATTATAACGTTGGTCTATTTTCTGCTGATGGTTTTTCTGAACCACTTTATCGTTATGCATTATTGTCTAATTTCACCACCCCAGATGGTAAAAAGCAGTCTAACAAGCAAACCACTGATAATTGGATGGCATGGCACGATGAACAAAATCAACTCGAAAACCACGCTCCTCTATTTTCTGTCATCCAATATTCACTGGGTGCCAAAAATAAAAAAATGCCAATAACCGAACTAGAGACAGATGCAAAAAAACTCGACCAATATTTAGAATCTTTAATTGCATATTTAACATTATCTAATGCATATGAAAACACCATAATTATTATTACCGGTTCTAATGACATAAAAATAGATGATGCTAAAAAATCAGCTTTACGTAATGATGAAATTAGCTTTAATCGAAATGCCTTAAAAGTACCATTAATTATTTCATGGCCAGGTAAAGAGGCAAAAGAAGTTAATAATATAACTTCTGAAACGGATATATTAAGAACATTAATGCAAGATGCTCTCAACGTCACTACACCTGCAAAACAGTATAGCCAAGGTCAAAATCTATTCCAAGAGCGTGAATGGATTCTAGCTGGAAGCGAAAATCAGGTTGCTGCGCTTTATGGTAATAAAACCGTGGTTATTGATGCGTATGGACGATCTAAAATCTATGATCTAAACGGTAATCAATTGAAAGATGAAAAGATAAACTTGCCTACATTCTTACAAATTGTCACCGAAAATCGTCATTTTATTGTGGTAGATAATTAAACAATGTTTTCCAAAGAGGTGAATATTACTTCACCTCTTTTCCCATTGCTTGTAGATCAGCATGATAAGATGAACGCACAAATGGCCCGCAAGCTGCATGGGTAAATCCCATAGCAAGCGCCATCTGTTTTAATTCATCAAACTCCTCGGGTGAAACATAACGTTCCACTGGCAAATGATACTTACTTGGTTGTAGATACTGACCTAAAGTTAGCATGGTAACACCATGGCTACGCAAATCTTTTAAAACCTGAATAAGTTCTTCATTGGTTTCGCCTAAACCAACCATCAATCCTGATTTTGTTGGAATTTCGGGGTGTTTCTGTTTAAACGTCTCAAGTAATTGTAGCGAACCCTCATAACTTGCTCCTGGGCGTATTTTTTTATACAAACGAGGAATATTTTCCAAATTATGATTAAACACATCCGGAGGGTTTTCACTTAAAACCGCAACGGCTTCATCAACACAACCACGAAAATCAGGAGTTAAAGTTTCAATTTTTATATTCGGGCTTAATGAACGAATCTCTTGAGTACATGAAGCAAAGTGACTTGCTCCGCCATCTTTCAAATCATCACGATCAACAGAGGTGATCACAACATAACGCAATTTCATCTCTTGAATTATTTGCGCAAGCTTATTCGGTTCCTCACGGTCTGGTGGCAAAGGGCGACCATGAGCAACATCACAGAAAGGACAACGACGAGTACAAATATCCCCTAAAATCATAAAAGTCGCGGTACCATGATTAAAGCACTCCGCCAAGTTAGGGCATGAAGCCTCTTCACAAACCGAATGTAACCCATGTTTACGCATCGTATTTTTAATATGCGTAATATTTTCTGTATTTGCCGACAACTTAATTCTCATCCAATCAGGTTTTTTTAAAGGAGCTGTATCCTCTATAGTGATTGAGGGAATTAGACGCGTTTTTTCGGCATCACGATATTTTGAACTGCGTATTTCAGTATTTTGCATAATTCACATCTTAATAGTTTGGTAGCTGATTAATAAAATAATCAGTCAATAAATGGTTAATCTCTTGGCGATCAATTTTTGAAACATATTGTTTCAACTGCGTCATTTCTAATCCAGCATAACCACATGGATTAATATAATTAAAAGGAGTGAGATCCATATCGATATTAAGGGCTAATCCATGTAAGGTACAGCCACGCTTAATATGTAATCCAAGAGAACAGATCTTCTGTTGATTGACATAAACGCCCGGAGCGTCTTGTTTTGAATAGGCGACTATCTCATAGTGTTTTAATGTTTGAATAACACTATTTTCTAAATAATTGACGACATCACGAATACCTATTTTACGTCTTTTTAAATCCAATAAGATATACATAATTTGTTGTCCAAGCGCATGGTATGTAATTTGACCACCACGATCAGTTTGCACAACAGGAATATCCGTTTTAGTAAGCAGGTGCTCAGGTTTTCCAACCTTACCTTGAGTAAAAACCGGAGGATGTTCAACTAGCCAAATCTCGTCTTGAGTTTGCTTATCACGCTGCTGAGTAAAATCATGCATAGCTTGATAAGTATGCCAATAAGGCATAGTGTTTAACTCTTTAATAATGACGTTTTTACTTGGCATATTATCTGTCAATTCAGTCTTCATTTAACAATAAATTAACAACTATATAGCAGATTTTACTATAACTTGACAACCGCTAACTATTCAAGGTATAACTCAAAACACAGTATTCTTTCCAATCTCATGAGTTAAATTTGACTTATATCAAATAATTATCTTTTTATTTATATTAATAATTGAAATAGTTGATTAATTTAATAGGAATTAACATTCTTTTCAGGGCGGTGGTTTGCTTTACTTTTTAATGGAAACTGGCAGACTGATATCAATTAAGCATCCGTAATGCAAAGTTGAAGCTTATAATTTTAGTTATGGCGTCTGTTATAGCTAAGGATAGCAAAAACTGCATTTTTTAAACAAAAAAGAGGTTTTATATGTCGGACATGCAAATGAATGATATCGATCCAGTCGAAACAAAGGATTGGCTGGAAAGTTTAGATTCTATTATTCGAGAAGAAGGCGTCGAACGTGCTCAATATATTATTGAACAGATTGTCAATAAAGCTAGAGATGGTGGTGTACCTTTACTATTTGGTTCTTCAACCAGTAACTATATAAACACAATCCCAGTCGAAGAACAACCAGCATATCCAGGTGATTGGGAAATTGAAAGACGAATCCGTTCAATTGTTCGTTGGAATGCAATTATGATGGTCTTACGAGCTTCTAAAAAAGATTTAGAGCTTGGTGGTCATATGGCATCATTCCAATCTGCTGCTACATTTTATGAAGTATGTTTTAACCATTTCTTCCGTGCTCGCAATGAAAAAGATGGTGGGGATTTAATCTATTTCCAAGGTCATATCTCACCGGGTATCTACTCACGCGCTTTTATTGAAGGTCGTTTAACTGAAGAACAGCTTGATAACTTTAGACAAGAAGTTCACGGTAAAGGTTTATCATCTTATCCTCATCCAAAATTAATGCCGGAATTCTGGCAATTCCCAACCGTATCAATGGGGTTAGGACCAATTAGTGCAATCTTCCAAGCTCGCTTTTTAAAATACTTAAACCATCGTGGTTTAAAAGATACCACTGAACAAACGGTTTACGCGTTCTTAGGTGATGGTGAAATGGATGAGCCAGAAGCAAAAGGTGCAATCACAGTTGCAACACGTGAAAAGCTTGATAATTTAGTCTTTGTTATCAATTGTAACTTGCAACGTCTTGATGGTCCGGTAACCGGTAATGGCAAAATAGTGAACGAACTAGAAGGTGTGTTTGCTGGCGCTGGTTGGAATGTAATTAAAGTACTTTGGGGCGATCGTTGGGATAAATTATTGCAAAAAGATAAATCAGGGAAATTAATTCGTTTAATGAATGAAACTCTTGATGGCGATTATCAAACCTTCAAATCAAAAGACGGCGCTTATGTACGTGAACACTTCTTTGGAAAATATCCTGAAACGGCTGAATTAGTCAAAGATATGTCTGATGAAGAGATCTTCAGACTAAACCGAGGTGGTCAAGACCCCGAAAAAATGTTTGCTGCATTTGCAAGAGCAAAAGAGACAAAAGATCGCCCAACAGTTATTTTAGCCCACACCATTAAAGGTTATGGAATGGGTGAAGCCGCAGAAGCGAAAAACATTGCACACCAAGTCAAAAAAATGAATATGGATGGCGTTCGCCATGTTCGTGACTTCTTCAACATTCCGGTTACTGATGAAGCACTCGAAAAATTACCTTATATCAAATTCGAAGAACATAGCCCGGAATACAAATATATTCATGAACGACGTCAAGCATTACATGGTTATGTGCCTTCACGGCTAACTAAATTCTCAGGAACGGTTTCTATCCCTCCTTTAAGCGAATTTGCGCCGTTACTTGAAGCACAATCTAAAGAAATCTCAACCACTATCGCTTTTGTGCGTGCACTTAACATCATGCTAAAAGATAAAGACTTAGCACCGCGACTAGTACCAATTCTCGCTGACGAAGCGCGTACGTTTGGTATGGAAGGTCTATTCCGCCAAATTGGTATATATAACCCACATGGTCAACAATATACCCCACAAGATAAAGAGCAAGTTGCTTACTATCGTGAAGATGAAAAAGGTCAAATTCTCCAAGAAGGTATTAACGAATGTGGCGCGACTGCATCATGGTTAGCGGCTGCTACTTCTTATAGTAATAACGATTTACCGATGATTCCTTTCTACATCTATTACTCAATGTTTGGCTTCCAACGCATTGGTGATTTAATGTGGGCGGCGGGTGACCAACAAGCTCGAGGCTTCATGATTGGAGGAACTTCTGGTCGCACTACATTAAACGGTGAAGGCTTACAACACCAAGATGGTCACAGCCATATTCAAGCATTAACCATCCCTAACTGCTTATCATACGATCCAGCCTACGCTTATGAGGTCGCGGTTATTATGCAAGATGGCTTACGTCGTATGTATGGTGAACAAGAAAATGTTTACTACTACATCACCACACTAAATGAAAACTATACCCAACCTGCAATGCCTGAAGGTGCAGAAGAGGGGATTCGTCGTGGTATTTATAAGTTAGATACCGTTGAAGGCCAACAAGGCAAACCAACAGTTCAATTATTAGGTTCTGGATCAATGCTACGTCATGTTCGTGAAGCGGCTGATATCCTTGCTAAAAACTATGGCGTCAGTTCTGACATTTACAGTGTAACGTCATTCACCTTACTTGCTCGAGATGGTCAAGATTGCGAACGTTACAACATGTTACATCCAAGCGAAGAAGCAAAAGTGCCATATGTTGCTCAAATAATGAATAACAATCCTGCTGTTGTTTCCACTGATTACATGAAACTCTATGCAGAACAAATTCGAGGATTTGTACCAGCAGAAAGCTACCGAGTACTCGGTACAGATGGATTCGGTCGTAGTGATAGCCGAGAAAATTTACGTCATCATTTTGAAGTCGATGCATCTTATGTTGTTATTGCAGCACTAGGAGAACTAGCTAAACGTGGTGATATTCAGCCAAGTATTGTTGAAGACGCGATTAAAAAGTTCGAAATCAATGCTGACAAACTCAATCCACGTATTGCATAAGAGGTAAAAATAATGAGTATTGAAATAAAATTACCTGATATCGGAAGCGATGAAGTTGAAGTAACAGAAATCCTAGTTAAAGTCGGCGACAAAGTTGATGTAGATCAATCACTATTAACTGTCGAAGGCGATAAAGCATCGATGGAAATACCAGCACCACAGGCTGGTATTGTGAAGTCAATCATTGTCAAAGTTGGCGATAAAGTGACGACAGGTGTTAGTATTATGGAATTTGATGAAGAGGGCGCAAGCGCGTCAAAAACGCCTGCTCCAGAAGTTTCAGCTCCAGCTTCTGCGCCAGCACCAGCACAAAATAGTAGCCAAGTAGTTGATGTTAATGTTCCAGACATTGGTGGCGATGAAGTAGAAGTGACTGAAATATTAGTTAAAGTTGGTGACTCAGTTTCAGTTGATGATTCACTCATCACCGTTGAAGGTGACAAAGCCTCGATGGAAGTACCTGCAACTATAGCTGGTACAGTAAAAAGCATCACTGTTAAAATTGGTGATAAAGTCAAAACAGGCTCCAAAATAATGGAGTTTGAAACGAATAGTGCACCCGTTAAAGCTGAACCTGCGCCAGCTCAAGCTCAAGCTCCTGCACCAGTTGCTGAGACTGCTAAACCTGCACCAACTGCAAATGAATTTGTAGAAAACGATGCTTACGCACATGCCACACCATCAGTTCGACGACTAGCAAGAGAATTTGGTATCAATCTTGCAAAAATCCAACCTACAGGCCCTAAACATCGTGTACTTCGTGAAGATATCCAAAACTATGTCAAAAATGCCGTAAAACAAGTCGAAAACGGTGGATCATCTGGTGCATTACCAGGATTATTACCATGGCCAAAAGTCGATTTCAGTAAATTTGGTGAAATTGAATCTTTACCTCTAACCAAAATTCAAAAAGTATCTGGTGCAAACTTACATCGAAACTGGGTGATGATTCCTCATGTTACTGAATTTGATGAAACGGATATCACTGAACTAGAGGCATTTCGTAAGCAACAAAATGCTGAAGCAGAAAAGAAAAAACTCGATCTCAAAATTACTCCGCTCGTGTTTATCATGAAGGCCGTAGCGAGTGCTTTAACTGCTTATCCGCGTTTTAATAGTTCATTGTCAGAAGATGCACAAACTCTTATCATTAAAAAATACATCAATATCGGTGTGGCAGTTGACACGCCAAATGGTTTAGTTGTTCCTGTATTTAAAGATGTAAATAAAAAAGGCATTATTGAACTTTCACGTGAACTTGCTGAAATCTCCAAAAAAGCGCGAGACGGTAAACTCACAGGTAGTGATATGCAAGGTGGTTGTTTCACTATTTCCAGTCTTGGTGGCATCGGAACGACATCATTTACCCCAATTGTAAATGCGCCAGAAGTGGGCATACTTGGTGTATCTCGCTCAAGTATGAAACCAGTATGGAATGGTAAAGAATTTACACCACGCTTAATGTTACCTTTATCATTATCCTTCGATCACCGAGTGATTGATGGTGCAGATGGTGCACGCTTCTTAAGCCATATTGTTAATGTTTTATCCGACTTACGTCGACTAGTGATGTAAGGGGGGAAATCAGTTATGAGTCAAGATATCAAAACACAAGTTGTTGTATTAGGTGCCGGGCCAGCGGGTTATTCCGCTGCTTTCCGTGCCGCCGATCTTGGATTAGATGTGACATTAGTCGAACGCTACTCAACCTTGGGTGGTGTTTGCCTTAATGTTGGCTGTATTCCTTCTAAAGCATTATTGCATGTTGCTAAAGTGATGGATGAAGCAAAATCCCTCACCGAGCATGGCATCCATTTTGGAACGCCAAAGTTAGAGCTCGACAAAGTTCGTGCTTGGAAAGAAAAGGTAATCAATCAGCTTACTAACGGGCTGGCCGGCATGGCCAAAATGCGTAAAGTTAATGTGATTCAAGGTGAAGCGCAATTCACCGGTAGTCACACAATGGATGTTACCTCTGCCAAAGGTATAACTAAAATTACCTTTGATAATGCTATTATTGCAGCAGGATCTCGACCAATAACCTTACCATTCATTCCTCATGACGATCCTCGTATATGGGACTCAACTGATGCGTTAGCATTAACTACTATTCCTAAAAAACTACTGTTAATGGGTGGTGGTATTATTGGTCTGGAAATGGGTACCGTATATCACGCATTGGGTTCAGAAGTGGATGTGGTTGAAATGCTAGATCAGGTGATCCCAGCTGCGGATAAAGATGTGATAAAAGTCTTTACCAAACAAATTCAAAAGAAATTTACCTTACGCTTAGAAACTAAAGTAAATACGGTCGAAGCCAAACATGATGCAATCTATGTCACCATGGAAAAGAAAGATGGAACCATCGAAACGCACACTTACGACGCAGTACTAGTGGCGATAGGTCGAGCGCCAAATGGTAAGCTTATCAACGCTGAAAAAGCTGGAGTAAATGTGACCGATCGTGGTTTTATTGAAGTCGATAAACAGATGAGAACTAACGTTCCACATATTTATGCGATCGGTGATATTGTGGGTCAACCAATGTTGGCTCATAAAGGGGTTCATGAAGGGCATGTTGCAGCTGAAGTGATAGCTGGTAAAAAACATTATTTCGATCCGAAAACCATACCATCCATTGCTTACACTGAGCCAGAAGTTGCTTGGGTAGGATTAACAGAAAAAGAAGCGAAAGCAAAAGGTATCGATTATGAGGTCGCCATATTCCCATGGGCAGCATCAGGGCGAGCAATTGCGTCTGATTGTTCAGAAGGGATGACTAAACTAATCTTTAACAAAGCCGATAATCGCCTTCTTGGTGGTGCGGTAGTTGGAGCAAATGGTGGTGAACTTCTTGGAGAGATCACTCTTGCTGTAGAGATGGGCTGTGATGCAGAAGACATTGCACTAACCATCCACGCTCACCCAACCTTACATGAATCAATTGGACTCGCGTCCGAAGTGTATGAAGGTACGGTTACCGATCTACCTAATCCAAAGGCCGTTAAAAAATAAGTAATATCTACTCTTATCATTGAAATAATGCCGTTAGCTTACTGACGGCATTTTATTTTTCTTGCTTGAGAACATTAACATCCCAAACTTACCGATTAAATGAGTAAAAGAGGGGGAGATAACTATCTAATTCATCAGAATAATCTAACCTACTTTTATTATCCTGCGATTTTTAACCGCTAAATTTTTTCACATTATCAGATTAAGTACGAATAAAAAATTACAATTTCAACAATCCTATTTATTAAAAATGATCTAATGATTCGCAAAATGTTAAATTACAATATCAAAAAAAGTTGAGGAGCGGGGTTTTTGAAGGTGTTTTTTGCAAAATCATGGAAAATAAAAATGTAGCCAAAATTCTTTTTTATAATGAGAGTCTTCTAATTGATAGGGAAGATTTGATTTTAATATCTTGCAATTTTTAACCGCTAAATCTTTTCACATTATCGGAGAAGTACGAATAAAAACTTACAATTTCGACAATCCTATTTATAAAAAATGATCTAATTATTCGCAAAATGATAAATCACGATATCAAAAAAGTTGAGGAAAGGGGGTTTTGAAGGTGCTTTTAGCAAAATTATGGAAAATAAAAATGTAGCTAAAATTCTTTTTTATAATGAGAGTCTTCTGATTGATAAGAAAAAATTGATTTTAATATCATTATTAATTGGTTGATCATTTCACCAACTAGCCAAAAGCAATAAAAAAGCCAGTTTTAAAAATAAGCATTAAACTGGCTTAATCGAGAATTTACTTCAACTAATTAAAAGAAGTATTTAAATCTTACACGAGCACCATAACGATCATCGGTGTTATCGCCATGAGATTTACTTCTATCAAGTAATGACCAATAAGCACCTAAATAGATATTAAAGTTATCCATATCTAACACATCATCAATTAGATATGAGGCATTAACAGTATGAATTTTATATTTACCTTTGCTATTTATATGGCCATCTTTAACACGGTTATATGGATTAAATTTCTTGATATCATTGTTAGCAAATAAGTAACCTAAGCCGATTTTTTCCCAAACAATATTTGTGCCAATGGTCATATCTTTTTCATCTTTAGCATTCATATAAGCAAAGCTGGCATTAAATCTGAATCCTGCTGCATCCCAATCGCCTTGATTGTTCCATGAAAAAGTCGCGCCATAACCTGTTCTTTGTGATTGATCGCGGAATTTACCGTTATCATCATGATAACCGTAAGCATTTTTTACCACATTGGTTTCGGCAGCAATTGCGGTTGAAATGCTTTCATTTTTCCAAGATAAAACTGGACGTAAATAGACCACGTTTTTCTTCTTATCAATTTCATAACCATGATAAGCCGATTTATTAAACATTTTCTCGCCATTATTGACCAATGCATTTAACTCAAAATTGACATTATCAAATAGCGGTGTATTTAACTGAATACCGCCACCATTATTACTACGACCACGACCCTCTTTCAACATATAGATATAGCCAAAGCCGTCTTCATATAAATCATTGGCAGTATTACCTGAATATTCAATAAAGGTATCTTGTCCAAGCGGGAACATATCATAAGCTTCATAACGACCTATTTTAATATTCCACTCGTTTTTCTGACCAAAATAAAATGCCGCATCATCCAGATTCACATCACCACCTAAATCTGCTAAGGGTTGCACCACGAATCCAGCAAAGTTTTTGTTGTTAATTTCACGATAGCCATCTAAACCAATCAATATACGACCATTGATATCCCAACGATCTTTGTCAGAAGGTTTATTTTTTTTATCAGCAGTCTCCCTCAAAGAACTAAGTTGCTGTTTGCTACTAGCGGCATCCACATTAAATTCGACGTCTCCATATAACTTTAATTGTCCTTGCGGAGTATCCCATTGAATAGCCGCATTTGCCATTGAACTTAACCCAATCAGACTACACATAAACATCTTCTTCATAAAATTAACTCCTTGAATAGTTATAATATTTAACAACAGTTTTATGTATGCGATAACAAAATTTAAAGCAAAATGGTGGTTCAATTTTAATAAAAGTGTTATTGATTCGTGATGACATCGTTTACAAATGATGTTATATGGAGTTAAGTAAATTTAAAATGACCAAAATTGAAATCTGTGACACGTGTAACATTTTTTATTCAATCTAATAATCATATCCTCACCAATACAGTGCAATTAACAATATTGTTTAGCTTAGCCATAAGTAAGTAGAAACTGTATTTTAAAGGCAATTAAGTATATAATGCCGGGCAAATTCAATTAATCATTATCAAATATATAGAGTTATGAAACCTTCAATTATCAGTAAATTGGAAACGCTACAAGAGCGTTATGAAGAGGTTCAAGCATTACTATCTGATGCAACGGTTATTGCCGATCAAAACCGATTTCGAACCCTTTCAAAAGAATATGCACAATTAACCGATGTGGTTAAGTGCTTTGCTAATTGGCAGCAAACTCAAGAAGATATCGAAACTGCCAAGATGATGCTATCTGATCCTGAAATGAGTGAAATGGCTCAAGAAGAGTTAAATGAAGCCATGGCTCAAGTTGAACAGCAAGAAAAACAATTACAAGTACTCCTGTTACCGAAAGATCCGAATGATGACTACAACTGTTTTGTTGAAGTTAGAGCGGGCACAGGCGGTGATGAAGCTGCAATCTTTGCTGGTGATTTAGCCAGAATGTACACAAGATACGCCGAATCTCGCAACTGGCGTGTTGAAATCATGAGTGCAAATGATGGTGAATATGGCGGTTATAAAGAAGTGATCATGTTAGTCAGTGGTGATGGTGTTTATGGCCACTTAAAATTTGAATCAGGTGGACATCGTGTTCAACGCGTACCTGAAACTGAGTCACAAGGTCGTATTCACACATCTGCTTGTACTGTTGCTGTTTTACCAGAGATTCCTGAAGCAGAAATGCCAGAAATCAATCCAGCGGATTTAAAAATTGACACCTACCGTTCATCCGGTGCAGGTGGTCAGCATGTTAATACCACTGATTCAGCAATCCGTATTACCCATATTCCAACTGGGATTGTGGTTGAATGTCAGGATGAACGTTCACAACATAAAAACAAAGCGAAAGCGATGTCTGTATTAGTTGCACGTATACAAGATGCCGAAGCGCGCAAACGTCAACAAGAAGAAGCATCAACCAGACGTAACTTATTAGGCTCGGGTGATCGTTCAGACCGTATTCGAACATATAACTATCCTCAAGGACGGGTTACTGACCACCGTATAAATCTTACCATTTATCGCTTAGATGAAGTGATGGAAGGTAAATTAGATATGCTAATTGAACCAATAGTACAAGAGTACCAAGCAGATCAGCTTGCAGCGTTATCGGAACAGGATGAATGACCTATTTAGAATGGCTTAAATTTGCGTCGCAAACCTTAACTGAAAGCGAAAGCCCAAAACGTGATGCAGAAATTTTATTGAGTTTTGTAACTCATAGAACACGCACCTTTTTAATGGCTTTTAGTGAAACATCATTAACTGACGATGAAGTCATTGCGTTAGATGCTTATTTAAAAAGACGTCAAGAAGGTGAGCCAATTGCCTACATAACAGGTGAAAAAGAATTTTGGTCATTAAAATTTAATGTCTCTAATTCGACATTAATCCCGCGCCCCGATACTGAAAAGCTTGTCGAACTTGGTTTAGAATATTTACCAAAAGTTCCTTGTGAAGTTCTGGATTTAGGGACTGGAACCGGAGCGATAGCAATCGCCATGGCAACTGAACGTCCTGATTGCTTATTTACCGCAATCGAAAAAAACAAAGATGCGTTAATATTAGCTCAAAAAAATGCCAAGCAAATCGATGTTAATAATGTTTACTTTTTACTGGGTGATTGGTATAAGCCGATAAAAAATCGTAAATTTTCTATGATTACCAGTAATCCCCCTTATATTGATCCAACCGATGTTCATCTATCGCAAGGCGACGTTCGTTATGAGCCTCGCAGTGCATTAGTTTCTGAAGATGATGGACTTGCCGATATTAAAGTCATTGTACAAGGCGCAACTAAACATTTAAATCAATATGGTTGGCTGCTAATCGAGCATGGTTGGAAACAGGGCTTAGCGGTGCAAACTATTTTTAAACAACACGGATTTCAATTAGTCGAAACCTTCACCGATTACAGTGGCAATGACAGAGTCACACTTGGTCGTTGGTTTAAACCTTAACTAGGAATGAGTTTATGATTAAACAAAAAAAAGTAAAAGTAGGTAATATCACGGTAGCTAATGATTTACCGTTTGTATTATTTGGTGGTATGAATGTGCTTGAATCACGCGATTTAGCCATGAAAATTTGTGAACACTATGTCACAGTAACCGATAAACTGAATATTCCTTATATTTTCAAAGCCTCTTTTGATAAAGCTAATCGCTCATCAGTTCACTCTTATCGAGGACCAGGGTTAGAAGAGGGGATGAAAATCTTCCAAGAATTAAAACAGCAATTTGGTATAAAAATTATCACTGACGTTCATACCGAAGAGCAGTGCCAACCCGTTGCAGATGTCGTTGATGTTATTCAATTACCCGCTTTTTTGGCAAGACAAACAGACCTAGTTGTTGCAATGGCGAAAACTGGTGCGGTAATCAATGTCAAAAAACCACAATTTGTTAGCCCAGGACAAATGGGCAATATTGTCGAAAAATTTGAAGAAGCGGGTAATGACCAAGTTATCCTTTGTGATCGTGGTAGCTGCTTTGGTTATGACAACCTTGTTGTTGATATGCTTGGCTTTAACGTAATGAAAAAAGTTAGCAAGGGTTCGCCAGTGATTTTTGATGTAACTCATGCGCTACAATGTCGTGACCCAATGGGAGCAGCGTCAGGTGGTCGTCGTGGTCAAGTTACTGAATTAGCTCGTTCAGGGATGGCGGTAGGTATTGCCGGATTATTCTTAGAATCACATCCTGATCCAAGTCATGCAAAATGTGATGGTCCATCAGCATTACCGTTAGCAAAACTTGAACCATTCTTAAAACAGATGAAAGCCATTGATGAATTAGTAAAAAGTTTTGAAGAGCTAGATACTGAAAACTAATTGCGCTATCAATTCCTAAGAGAGATGTTATACATTTCTCTTTTTTTTACCTATTACTCACCCCATTAAACTTATTCATTTCATTACTAATTCTGCCCTTAATTTCATGACTTAAAAATCATCAAAAAAATAGAGCTTAATTAATTTATCACGTAAAAAAAGAGCCGAAAATCCCACAAAAATAAGCCGAATTTTCATCATTTTGGTGATTTAGATCACGAATTTAGATTAATTAATTTGCGAACTAAAATATGTTTATGCATTATAAAAATGCATATTTGTCCAATCTCGACCTAAATATGTTTCGTAGTTTAGAAAGCAATTCAAAGTAATAACGAATTTAGTTTGGCTTATAGCATCCGATTAAAGCAATTTAGCGGTCAGTTATATAAATATGGGAATGAAATTATGAGTCTGGATAATGCACTTGGTTTACCCTATCGTTTTAATCATTTTACTAAACTTTTTTTATCGATAACCATTTTAAGTAGCATATGCCCCGCACAAGCTCAATATGCTAGTGAATTTATTGATGATGCATCATTAACCGGTAACGTATTTTTTTGGAATCGTGATCGAGAAAGAAAAAATATTGAAGAACATAAATATGAAAAAAACCTCAGGCACTCATCATTCAACACAAATTTAGATTTTAGATCAGGCTATATTGCTGATCACCTTGGTATTGAACTGGGCGGATATGGTGCATGGGAAGTCAGTAACGGTGGCAATGGTCATCCTAATGAAATTGGTTTTAGTGGCGCCCGCACCCGCTGGGATGAGGATTGGAAAAAAGATGTCAGTGGTGTGAGTTTTTATAAAGCACAAGTCAATTTTAAACAAGATGAACGGTTTTGGCTAAAAGCCGGTTTTATTCAGCCATCTGGTCAAACACTATTAGCCCCTCACTGGAGTTTATTACCGGGTACTTATCGAGGTTTTGAATTAGGCACAACGCTCGATTTTGATCAAGCTGGTGCCTTATCGATGTCTTATATGTGGACAGATAAATATAAAGCGCCATGGTACAAACGCCTTTATGAATTTAAACAATGGGGAAAAGGGAAGAAGATTGATTATCTACACTCAGCCGGTTTGAAATATGACTTTAAAAATGATTTAGTGTTAGAAACCGCCTTTGGTCAAGCCAAAAATTACATGAATCAATATTTTGGTAAAGCATCTTATAAAACAGACATGCTTGATAATCCGTTAACCATGAGTTATCAATTTTATGGTGCCAAAGACCAGTCTCATAAAGGGGATAAGGTCTATGACGGCTTAGCATGGTTACAAGCGGCAACATTAGCTTACCAAGTTGGACCAGTTGGTCTACGCCTTGAAGGGGTAGCAATTAAGGCTGAAGGTAAACAAGGCTTCTTTTTACAACGTATGACGCCTGATTATGCTTCATCTAATGGACGACTAGATGTTTGGTGGAACTCACGATCGGACTTTAATGCTAATGGTGAAAAAGCCCTATTTGCTGAAGTGACTTACGATTTAGGGAATCTATCAACGTATCTAACCGGCTGGAGAACGGGGGCATCTTATGCTTTTGGTTGGGATGCAAAACCAAATTCAATAGCAAAAAATCAAAAGAATCGCTTAGTTGAATCAGCTTACAATTTTGATTTAGGCTACACTATTCAAGACACTTGGGCTAAAGACACCTCTTTCCAATTACATTACACCAAATATAATAACCATGAAAATCATATCAACAGTTGGGGTGGTGGATATGGCAACATTTTCCAAGATGAACGAGATATCAAGTTTATTGTCACAATACCTTTCACTGTGTTTCAAGCAAAGCAAAAATAGGGAAATATTATGAAAAAATCTAAAATATTGTTTACTTCAATCGTTTCTCTGCTAAGTTTTGGAGTAGCTTCTTCGGCTTACGCCTCTCAGAAAATTGTTGATGAAATAAGTTCAAAGCTTAGTGTCAAATATACTATTGTTGATAATCAAGCTGGTGAACATGGTGTTGATTGTGCAATTTTAGGTGCTGATTGGGCTTCTTGTTTCAAAGCCACAATCTCGTTAAACAATGATGGCGAAGCTATCAACGACAAAGATTGGGCAATCTATTTTAGTAGTATCAGAATGATATTGGCGGTTGACAATGATCAATTCAAAATCACTCATCTTACCGGTGATCTTCATAAAATAGAGCCAACTGAAAAATTTACCGGATTTCCGGCTAAAGCCAGCATAGATATTCCTATTATCGGTGAGTATTGGCAGTTAAGCGAATCGGATGTTATCCCTCGCTGGTATGTAACATCCACCGACGCCACACCAAAAGTGATCAGTAATACGGAATTGGATGATTTTGTTTCCCTAACTGGTGAACAGAGGAAGCGCACGCCCGATGATCATAATATTCTAATGACGACGGTTAATCGATTTGAACGTAATGCCGATATTAAGCCACTTGATAAAAAGGCCATGCGCGGACAAATTATTCCAACGCCGGTGAAACTTACCCTTGCTGAAAAAGATATACAGCTTGGTAAAAATGGCATTCATCTTCAATTAAAAGGACTTAATGACGCCAGCTTAGCCGTACTCAATCAACAATTTAACAATTTAAATATCCCATTAACGGATAAAGGTTATAAGATTGTAGCAAATATTGATGCGGCCAAATTTAAAAATGGCGTATCAGGTGCTTATCAACTGAATATTGGCGATAAGCAAGCGACTATAACTGCCTTTGATGAACGGGGGATTTTTTATGGTGTAGAATCGATCTTATCGTTGATTCCCGTTAACGAAAACCCAACCATTGCTATGCTAAAAGTCAAAGATTACCCACGCTTTGACTATCGGGGCATTATGTTAGACACCGGACGTAACTTTAAAACAAAGCAAGCGGTGTTAAGATTACTCGATCAAATGGCGAGTTATAAATTAAACAAATTCCATTTTCACCTTAGTGATGATGAAGGGTGGCGAATTGAGATCCCAGGTCTTCCGGAATTGACCGAGGTCGGTAGCAAGCGTTGTCATGATCTGAGCGAAAACAAATGCCTATTACCGCAATTAGGATCAGGGCCTGATAGTGATAATTTAGGTAGTGGCTATTTTAGTCGTGATGATTACATTGAAATTGTCAAATATGCTAAAGATCGCTTTATTGAGGTGATCCCTGAAATTGATATGCCAGCACATGCCAGAGCGGCAATTGTGTCTATGGAAGCACGTTATCAACGCCTAATGCAAGAAGGTAAACAAGCAGAAGCTAATGAGTTTCGTTTAGTTGATCCAAGTGATGATTCAAATACCACAACGGTACAATTTTACGATCGAAAAAGTTACCTAAATCCTTGCTTAGATTCATCTAAACGCTTTGTCGATAAAGTGATCACTGAAATTGCCAAGATGCATAACCAAGCAGGACAACCACTGACTGTTTGGCACTTTGGCGGTGATGAAGCCAAAAATATTCGTCTTGGTCCGGGATATCAAGATATCCACGCAAAAGAGGCGGGTAAAGGCTTAATCGATCAAAGCATTGAAGATCTACCGTGGGCAAAATCCCAAGCCTGCCAAACATTGGTTAAACAAGGCACCATCAAAGATATAAAACATCTACCGAGTTATTTTGCTATTGAAGTCAGTAAAATAGTTAAAAACCATGGCATTAATCACATGCAAGCCTGGCAAGACGGCGTAAAATATGCCGAAAGTGCCAAAGACTTTGCTGTCGATAAAGTCACTGTTAACTTTTGGGACACACTTTACTGGGGTGGTTTTGACTCAGCGAGTGAATGGACCAACAAAGGTTATCAAATAGTGATATCGAATCCTGATTATGTTTATCTTGATTTTCCTTACGAAGTTAATACGTTAGAACCCGGTTATTATTGGGCTACTCGTTTTAATGATGAACGTAAAATATTTAGCTTCGCGCCAAATAACTTACCCCAAAATGCTGAAACATCCGTTGATCGTGATGGAAACCCATTCAATGCTAAAGGCACGTTAGATTGGTCTGGCAGTTACGGCTTATCCGCACAACTATGGAGCGAAATTGTTCGGACTGATAATCAGATGGAATATATGATATATCCAAGGTTAATCGCTGTTGCGGAACGAGCATGGCATCAAGCTGATTGGGAAATTGCTTACCAAAAAGATCGTGAATTTTCGAAAGGAACGACGCATTATGTCGATCAAAACCAATTACTTAAAGATTGGACATTATTTGCTAATTTAGTGGGACAACGCGAATTATCCAAACTTGATTTAGCCAAAATTGTTTATCGCTTACCAACACCGGGGGCGAAAATTGAAAATGGTAAACTCATTGCTAATATCGTCTATCCGGGATTAGCCATTGAATATTCAACTAATCAAGGCGAAAGTTGGCAGCGTTATAAAGGACCCGTTGCCATTAACAATGTTGAACATGTATTGGTTCGTAGTGTCTCTCCAAATCAGAAAAGAACCAGTAGGGCTGTAGGCTTAAAAATGTAAAATATAATTCTTATCCGCTATTTTAGCGGATAAGAATAAATCCCAAAAAGTTGAAGGGTGATTAAGAAGGGGATTAATTAGTGCAAAGTTTCCACATCTTCAGCATCATCATCACTGCCATCCTCGAAGTAGGTTCCCCAACCGTCATAATTAACCCCGAATTGGTTTGCCAATGTAATCACCTGAGCAATTTGATTGTTAATTGACTCAGCATTTAACGGACTTTCAGCGATAATATCAAAACCAATAACAACATTGCCTTCATCATCAACATCCTCATCAGGATCGGTTGCTTCATAGCCTAATTTATAAGCTTCTACCGCCACTTTTTCGAGCTGATCGAAGTTTTGTGATGAGATATGGTGCTCAATAATATACATAGCATGTGGATCACTACCGTCTTCTAAAAGTTCCTGAATAATAGCAAGAGTGTCTTGCTGAGCAAGCTGAATTTGATCTTTCATAATATACCTTTTAGTGGTCGTGCAAATTGTGTGGTATATTACACGTTTAAAAATAATTTTCGAGAAAAAAGTGATTGTTGACTTACATTCGCACACAACTGCATCAGATGGCATCTTAACGCCAACTGAACTGGTTAAAAGAGCTGCAGATAATCAAATCAACATGCTAGCTATCACCGATCACGATACGATCAAAGGTTTGCCTGAAGCAAAAGAGACTATCGCGCGTGAAAACTTACCAGTAAAATTGATTTACGGTGTAGAGATATCGACGATATGGAAAAATAGTGAAATTCATATTGTTGGATTGAATGTCGATATTGAAAATTCGCAGTTGCTTGAATTGTTATTAGCCCAAGAAAAAGGTCGAATTGATAGAGCAATAAGCATTAGTGAAAAATTGGCTAAAGTCAATATTCACGACGCTTATCAACAAGCCCAACAATATTCGAAAGGCGATATCGTTTCTCGAGCCCATTTTGCTCGCTTTTTAGTGGCTAATGGTTATGTCAAAGATATGAAACGGGCATTTAAAAAATACCTAGGCAAAGGTGGTTATGCTTATGTTCCGGCCAATTGTTGCGGTATTGCTGATGCGATTAATGCCATTCATTCTGCTGGTGGACAAGCTGTATTAGCACACCCATCTCGTTATGATTTGACCCTAACTAAATTAAAATTATTAATTAGTGAATTTAAAACATTCGGCGGTGATGCGATTGAAGTTTCACAAAGCCGACAAACACAAGATGATTTACAAAAACTAGCCAAACTGGCAAATGAATTTGAGTTATTGGCTTCGCAAGGCTCTGATTTTCATGATTTGGTTAATTATCTTGATTTAGGTAAAACAACACCATTGCCGGGTAGCGTAACACCTATATGGCATGATTGGGTATAATTAAACCGTGATGAAAAACCCCGTTCCTCACATTTTTTAACCAGCAATCAACAAAGAAGAATATTATGAGCCAAACATTTTATATTCACCCAGATAATCCACAAACAAGATTATTAGATCAAGTTGTCAAAATATTAAATGACGGCGGTGTGATAGCATTTCCGACTGATTCCGGTTATTCGCTAGGTTGTTTGCTTGATAACAAGTATGGTGTAGATCGCATTTGCCAAATTCGCAACCTTGATAAACACCATAACTTCACCTTAATGTGTCGTGATCTATCCGAACTCTCATCTTATGCGTTCGTTGATAACACCACTTTTCGGTTGCTAAAAAACAATACACCAGGAAAATACGTCTTCATCTTACCTGCAAGTAAAGAAGTGCCACGACGCTTAATGAACGAAAAACGCAAAACCATAGGACTTCGCATTCCCGATAATAAAATAGATTTAGCGCTTCTCGAATTACTTGGACAACCTTTAATGACCACCACGCTAATTTTACCTAACGAAAATGAAGCCCAGTCTGATCCTGAAGAGATAGAAGATAAAATCGGTCATCAACTTGATGCCATCGTTCATGGTGGCTATATCAGCGAACAACCAACCACAGTTATTGATCTAACTCACGATTATCCTGATATTATTCGGGAAGGAAGTGGTGATACTTCACCTTTTAAATAAAAAAAATTAAACATTATATAGGGAAAGAAATGAAGAAAATAATGGCACTTATTTTAATTATAAGTATTGGATTAATGTCATTGGTACTCTATCTATCGATAAAACAGATCAATTTTATTAACTCTTCACTAAGTACTACCGGCACCGTTATTGACTTTGAAGAGTCGTATTCAAAAGATTCTAATGGCAATCGATCCGTATCTTATTATCCTATCTTTCAATTTGTTGATACTCAGGAACAAGTCAGAAAGGTTAAATCAAATGTTGGTAGTAATCCTTCAGCTTATCAGAAAGGTGATGTGGTTGATATTATCTATGATCCGCAAAACGCTGATCATGCTAAAATTAACGATACTTTCTCAATGTGGCTTGGAGAAATAATTTTAGGCATACTCGCAAGCCTACTATTTTTAACAAGTGGTGGTTATTTTTATTTTAAATCCAAAAAAAATAAACTAAAACGAGCATTGTTAGCAAGTGGCCGACAAATTGAAGCCAAGATAAATTCGATTGAAAAAAATACTGCATTAACTGTCCGAGGTCGCTCTCCTTACATCATTTATAGTCAGTGGCAAGACAGAACAGCACCCGATGAGATTCATCTTTTTAAAAGTGAAAACATTTGGTTTGATCCAAAACCTTTCATTAATCAAGAGACAATAACCGTCTATATTGATGAAGCAAACCCAAAACGTTATTATGTCGATATTCGTTTTTTACCCAAGGTAAAATAAACCAACTTTAGATAAAGATACCTGTGAAGGTAGCGAGGCAAAATGAAAAAATTGAATTCTGAAAAATTACAAAAAGTATTAGCCAATTTAGGCAATGGTTCTCGTCGTGAGATTGAAGCCATGATCGTAGCTGGCAAAATTAGCGTTGACGGTAAAATAGCAACGCTAGGTGATCGCGTTGACGTCAATGCCAACCCTAAAATCCGTATCAACGGCCACTTAGTCCAGTTAAGAAGCAAAGAAAAAGAAGTCTGTCGCGTACTAGCTTACTATAAACCAGAAGGGGAGATCTGCTCTCGCCATGATCCGCAAGGTCGTGCAAACGTATTTGAACGATTACCACGAATAAAAAACGCACGCTGGATCAATATTGGTCGGCTTGATATTAATACCTCTGGATTATTACTCTTCACCACCGATGGCGAACTAGCCAACCACCTTATGCACCCAAGGCATGAAATCGAACGGGAATATGCGGTACGAGTATTCGGCAATATTACCGACCAACAACTGAATCAACTTCGCAAAGGTGTACAGCTTGAAGATGGTCCAGCTGCATTTAACTCTATCAAACCACAAGGTGGGGATGGCTTAAATCAGTGGTTCAATGTGGTTATTACTGAAGGTCGCAACCGAGAAGTCCGTCGCATGTGGGAAGCCGTAGGTGTTCAAGTTAGCCGATTACTCCGAATTCGTTATGGTAATATCACCTTACCGAAAGGTTTATCTAGGGGTACATGGATGGAACTAGGCATAGACTCGGTTAATTACTTACGACAATTAGTAGGCTTACCAGAGGAACTGAAAAGCTTTACCAGCAAATCAACCTCAGAAAAACGCATTCCAAAACGGGTAAAACTCAATCCAAGAACGAATAAACGTGTAAGCAAAACTCGCATTTAAATTGCGATTAACCCTTAAATAAAATATTATTTAAGGGTTAAAAATCAATCCGCCAACCAATCTTAACTTCTTTCATCAAGATGATCCCATTTTATCAATAGACCCATGAATTAAAACAATTATACGCATAATCTATCTTCAAATTTCTACAACTTTAATCAAAGCAGATTAAATAGTGAAAAGACGATACGTAAGTAAGCTAAAAATAAAAAAATAAAGAGAAATGAAAACTATCGTCTATAAACAAAAAAATCCCACAAAAAGTGAGATTTTATAAAAATTTAAAATCAGATTTCTAGGCAATTATTCAAGCCCTAAAACCATTCGCCCATTTTTGGTTGCAACATTCACCACATTATCTAAATCAGTATAACGACAACCCGTCACGAGTAATTTAAGCTCTTCCCACATATTACCGGTTGAAAAAGGTAACATATAATCACTCACATTATCCGTACCGATAGCAACAGGAATACCCGCAGCAGCCAGTTCATCCACAGGCGTTAAAGAATTACGAGTAGGGCCATGTTCTTCACGACGAGGGCTATCAATCCAAGCAAATGGACAAGCAATCACCATCATCTTTGCCTCTTTCATTTTTTGATAAAGTTTTTGGCGATATTCCAAACTATGCGCAGTAATCGAAATACTATGAATAGCGACCACCTTACCATGCATACCATGCTCAATAGTTTTATCGGTAAGTTGCTCAGTCTCGATCTCATCTGATGAATTAAATTGATCAACATGCACATGTACCATTTTGCCTAATGATTTACCTGTTTGCATCAACACATCTAAATGGACAAGCCCCATACCTTCACCATGATCACGCTCATCACGACGAGGCAAGCCACCGATAATATCCACTAAATCAGCCCCTTTATCAAACCAATAACGCGCCTCTTTATCAATAACCCCTTTAAGCGTTTGGTTCACTAATTTAATGGTAATATCTTTTTTATACGTCTCACGCGCACGCAGAGCACCTCGAATCGCCCGTTCCTCAGCAATCGGATCAATATCAACAAACGACCCCATTGCTGACACACCTTGCTCAATCATCCGCTCAACAGCCATGCTAAAATGGCGATAATAATCATCTTCACTCATAGCGGCTTTTACTTTATCCAGCGTATCCCATTTCTCAATCAACGTCTGTTTTTGATAGACATCAAAACTATCAACCGTAATGGTAAAAGCACGGTCTGCGTGCATATGTGAATTAACCCAACCACCATTTTGCTTAATTTTATTCATCAAATATGCTTTTAAACTTTGATCTCGACTCGTTGTTAACAGGGTTTTACTATCGGTCATAATGGGCCTCTACAATTGAGTTACTTTTAAAATTAATTGGACAAAAAAAATCCCCCAAAAAGGAGGATCAAACTACTTTACATTCATTATTGTTTAGGACTGCAAAATTACAATTTGTCATAAATAGTTAACTTTAATCTTGAATAAATTGCAGAGGATTCTAATCATTTGAATGATAAGATCAAGCACTTTAAATTAAAAAATATTTAAACAAATGAAATGGTTAAAGTATTATTTTTGAGATTTTAACCCAACCAAATCATCATAAAATAGTCTATAGTTTCTAAACAACTAACCCAAACTTAGCTAACTGATTATTTAATAATAATTAACGAGAGTCGAAAAAATGAGATTAACATCATCAATGTAAAAATAATTGAGGAGTCTATACCGTCACAATATTGTATTGACTGCAAATTTAATAATTTATCAGCACAAAACAATAAAAGGGTTAATTCCAAACTCAACACACCAAATTTAACACCAATTTTTACTAATCAAGGTGAGATTCAGAAAAATTAGTCAGACTTTTAGAAAATCTCAACAATATTGGACAATCATTAAACCCAGTGAACGCCTTCTACACAATATTCTTAATCCCAATAAATAATATCTAAAGACAGCTTAAAAGCGTTGAAAACGGATAATCTTTTTAATAAAAAAGTTGAGGAGTGGGATTTTTGATCTTCTAAATTCCATTTCAAAATTATTTAATGATCAACGTCATTGATTTTAAACTCAAAGATAAAATTTTCAGGATCAATAATCACATTTTTAAAGATTTGTAATTGCAACATCTTCAATTAAAACAGCAATTAACCAAATATCATTTTGATCCTATTTAGATCTTATTTACTAAAGTTAACGCAAATGAGCGAAAAAAGTGTTGCAACGTGTTTTTCCAATCACTATACTTTTTACGCGGTTTAGTTACGAGGCTAAAACGTAGCTTAGAAGTGTAAAATTTCAAATAAATCAAAAAACTACTTGACAGGATTGTCGTACATGTTCTATAATTTTCAACAGGCAACAGGCAACAGGCAACTTGGCCAACCTATAATTTAAATTCGTCTAAGTTCAGCTCCCATCTTAAATTTTTTACTGACGTTTATTTTTCTGCGCAGTCAAGTGAAATTCTGCGAATTTTCGCGCGATCGCTTCCGCGATCCTCTTTTCGATCGTTTTCCGGATCCATTTTCAGATCCTTTTCGCGATCCTTTTTCGGATCCTGTTTTCGATCTTTTTCTAAATTATCCCGGCAGATTGTTTTTTTCGTGGTCTTTTTCCTTCCTTTTTCGGGTCACGCATTGACTTCACAGACAACTAGGAATGCGATACAGGGTAGTGCGCCGTATTTGACTTTCGACGGCGGTCGTACTCGTGTTGTTGATGCTAACGGTCTGCTTGGGATTACACTATCTGATGGTACACATTATACGCCTTCTACGAATACTTCATCTGATTCAAGACCTATCGTCTTGCCCGTTGAGGGGCAGAGTTTTGCTGATATTGGTATGTTGGTTCCTAATAGTGCTAATTCAGTCGATTTAAGTACACTTATCGGTCCACCTTATAATTATTGGGGGGATGATGATGGTGATAATGACATTAATGCTACTGGTTCGTTAAGTTTATCTATCTTAGATAGATTTAATCAAGCTATATCACGTAATTCCGTGTTAATGGCTTGTAATTCTCCTTATGTTATTATATTATCCAGTACTAACGGTACATTATCCACACGTTATGGTGTTCCTAATCGTATTGATTTCAGTGCTCGTAATGCGTATTATCACGTAATTCCTAAGACTACGCCGGTGCTTTGTTTTGTAAGACCTGCTTCGAATAGTGGTATAGATGGTCCTTCTTCGATGTGGAACCCTAGAGGTGGTTTTATCCCTCAGTCAACTGACCCATCACATTACGGTTTAAACTTTCCTACAACTGGCGCTAATGGACTGTACTTTGAATTAAATATTAGAGGTAGTCTTCAGCCATTGTCTTGGTCTTCGTCTCCTGTTTCTCAGGGTGGTATCACAGTCACAATGTCTAATCCTACTGCTACACGCGTTCGTGTTACTTTAACTGGTCCTTATGCTACCACATCCCAGCATAATTCAGACAATCCTGGTCGTGTTCCCACTCCATCTTTGCCTCAGACCTTCGAGTTGGTTGGTCGTGACCGTCAAGGTAATCCTGTCGTTAAATATGGTTTTACTTTGAAGCAGTGGTTTGTTCACCGTGGTGATAAGGCTGATACTTATCCTAATACTTTATCTTGGTGTAATAGTATTGGTTATCGAATGCCTCGCGTAAAGGATTTAACCAACGCTGTTCATACTTATCCTGGTGTAGTCGTACCTAGTGCCACCCCTTCCTCACCAGGAAATGAGTTTATGCGTCATATAGGTTCTGGCTTTTTCTCGGAGTGGGGCGTTATGTCTTACTATCGCGTTGGCTTCATCAGCCATTGGCACTGGACTAGTGACCCCTATGTCTATGGTAATGCCCAGGATACCAATTTTGTCGTGCAAACAAACTCCGGTCATGTGAATGGGTACTCCTATCCTTATCCCCACCCGGGGCTTTGTGCTTATCCTTAGTTCTTATTTCTTCGTCCTTAATCCATAATCCATAATCCTTAGGGCGGGGGTGGGAGTGATAAAAAATAGTATTAGGTGATTAAAAGTAAGCTACGAGTCAACGTCGTTTAGCCATAAAAAAAGCGATTTTGTGGCTTAGCGACGTTTGAATTACCCGCCTAGGCGGGTTTATTTTTTAGGTATTTTATCGCAAAAAAAGTTGAGGAGCGGGGTTTTTGGGGTTTTAAATTTCACTTAAAAATTATTTAATGATCAACATCATTAATTCTAAATGCTAAGATAAAATTTTTCAGGATCAATAATTATAATTACTAAAGTTTTGTAAATGCTATATTTACAATTAAAACAATAGGTAGTCATTTTCTGATCATGGTTTTTCATAAAAATCTTTACGAAAGTTAACGATCTAAAGTAAAAAAAGTATTGCACCGTGTTTTTTCAGTCACTATACTTTTTACATAATTTTAGCGGGATAGCTAAAACAATAAATAAAAAAATATTAAATAAAT
>NZ_LZGP01000004.1:0-54860 GCF_001690445.1 Gilliamella sp. wkB195 | reverse complement strand
GAGGTCCGCTTGCTCTCGCGAGGTCGCCTCCCTTTGTATACGCCATTGTAGCACGTGTGTAGCCCTGGTCGTAAGGGCCATGATGACTTGACGTCGTCCCCACCTTCCTCCGCTTTATCAACGGCAGTCTCCTTTGAGTTCCCGACCGAATCGCTGGCAACAAAGGATAAGGGTTGCGCTCGTTGCGGGACTTAACCCAACATTTCACAACACGAGCTGACGACAGCCATGCAGCACCTGTCTCACAGTTCCCGAAGGCACTCTCGCATCTCTGCAAGATTCTGTGGATGTCAAGACCAGGTAAGGTTCTTCGCGTTGCATCGAATTAAACCACATGCTCCACCGCTTGTGCGGGCCCCCGTCAATTCATTTGAGTTTTAACCTTGCGGCCGTACTCCCCAGGCGGTCGATTTATCGCGTTAGCTTCGGAGCCCATCACTCAGGGCAACAAACTCCAAATCGACATCGTTTACAGCGTGGACTACCAGGGTATCTAATCCTGTTTGCTCCCCACGCTTTCGCATCTCAGCGTCAGTATCTGTCCAGAAGGCCGCCTTCGCCACCGGTATTCCTCCACATCTCTACGCATTTCACCGCTACACGTGGAATTCTACCTTCCTCTACAATACTCTAGTTAACCAGTTTTAAGTGCAATTCCTAGGTTGAGCCCAGGGCTTTCACACCTAACTTAATTATCCGCCTACATGCCCTTTACGCCCAGTCATTCCGATTAACGCTCGCACCCTCCGTATTACCGCGGCTGCTGGCACGGAGTTAGCCGGTGCTTCTTCTGTAATTAACGTCAATTGATGCACCTATTAGATACACCACCTTCCTCATTACCGAAAGTACTTTACAACCCGAAGGCCTTCTTCATACACGCGGCATGGCTGCATCAGGGTTTCCCCCATTGTGCAATATTCCCCACTGCTGCCTCCCGTAGGAGTCTGGACCGTGTCTCAGTTCCAGTGTGGCTGGTCATCCTCTCAGACCAGCTAGAGATCGTCGCCTTGGTAAGCCTTTACCTCACCAACTAGCTAATCCCATATGGGTTCATCAAATGGCGCATGGCCCTAAGGTCCCATGCTTTGGTCTCTCAACTTTATGCGGTATTAGCAGTCGTTTCCAACTGTTGTCCCCCTCCATTCGGCAGATCCCCATACTTTACTCACCCGTCCGCCACTCGTCATCAAGTGCAAGCACTCATGTTACCGTTCGACTTGCATGTGTTAAGCCTGCCGCCAGCGTTCAATCTGAGCCATGATCAAACTCTTCAATTTAAAGTTTGATGCTCAATAACTGTCTCTGACATAATTCAAATGAATCTTCAGTGTCACTTATCAAGACTTAATTTTTTGAGTCCGTAGACTTTTAATTTTTTGTCTCGCAAGTGCCCACACAGATTGTCTGTTTCTTCTTTTTAAAGAGCTGACAGCTTTAAATTTAACTAAACATTTTGTTGTTTTAGTTTGCTGTCTCAAGGGTTGCGTATGTTACTCACTTCACATGTTTACGTCAACCCCTATTTTGCAAAATTTGCTTTTTTTGGATTAAGTGATTGCTTTTTACACAAAGCAACGTCTTATAGGGTTATTTTTAACTGTTTTACGATAGCATCGGCTTTATTTATTGCTTCTTCCACTGTTACAGCACTAGCAAGTGCAACCCCCATTCTACGGCAACCTTCAACTTGTGGTTTGCCAAATAAACGTAAATCAGTATTTGGTTGACTTAATGCGTTATCTAAATTTGTGAACGATACCTGTTTTGATTCACCTTCAACCATTATGACCACAGATGCACTAGCATGATATTGTTCAATAAGTGGAATAGGCAAGCCTAATATAGCTCTGGCATGTAAGGCAAACTCAGATAGATTCTGGGAAATTAAAGTTACCATTCCGGTATCATGAGGACGAGGCGATACTTCACTAAACCAGACTTTATCGCCTTTAACAAATAGTTCAACACCAAATAAACCGTACCCGCCTAATGCTTGAGTTATTTTAGTTGCAATATCTTTTGCTTGCTCTAAAGCATTACAAGACATTTGTTGAGGCTGCCAAGATTCCCGATAATCACCTTTTTCCTGACGATGCCCAATCGGTTCACAGTAAGAAACACCATTGATATGCCTAACTGTTAATAAGGTAATTTCGTAATCAAAGTCGATAAAACCTTCTATAATGACTTTACCGCCACCAGCTCGACCACCTTCTTGCGCATATTTCCAGGCTAATTGAAGATCAGCTTCACTGCGTAATAATGTTTGCCCTTTACCGGAAGAGCTCATCACTGGTTTAACTAAGCAGGGATAACCAATCTCTTTTACAGCATCTTTAAATTCTATTTCGGTTGAAGCAAACCGATAAGGTGAAGTTGGTAGATTTAGTTGCTCAGCAGCGAGGCGACGAATTCCTTCTCTATTCATGGTTAACGCGACTGCTTTTGCAGTAGGAATAACCGTAAATCCCTCTTGCTCTAACTCAACTAAAGTTTGCGTTGCAATGGCTTCAATTTCAGGAACAATAAAATCCGGTTTTTCCTGTTCAATAATTTTTCTCAGTTCATTACCATCTAGCATATTAATAATATGATAACGATGAGCAACTTGCATTGCTGGTGCATTAGCATAGCGATCAACAGCAATAACTTCACAACCAAACCTTTGTAGCTCTATCACAACTTCTTTAGCCAATTCACCTGCGCCACACAGCATAACTTTGGTTGAAGTGAGTGATAACGGCGTCCCTAATTTAGCCATAATGTCCTCATACTCAGTTAACTATTTTTAATATCCTAAAAATAAAAAATCGGGAAAACGCACCCGATTTTTTATTTACAATTACGCTTGATAAGGATCACGTAGAATCATGGTTTCACTACGATCCGGACCTGTTGATATAATATCAATTGGTGTTTCGGTTAATTCTTCAATTCGTTTGATATAGGATTTGGCTGCTTGTGGTAAAGCATCATAACTTTTAATACCAAACGTTGACTCGCTCCAACCAGGCATAGACTCATATACAGGTTTTACTAAACTCCAATCTTCAGCAGCAGCTGGTGCATTTTTGATGACATCACCATTTGGTAATTGATAACCAACACAGATTTTGACTTCTTTAAGACCATCTAAAACATCAAGTTTAGTTAAACAGAAACCAGAAACTGAATTTAGTTGTACGGCTTTTCGTACAGCAACCGCATCAAGCCAACCAGTACGACGACGACGACCAGTTGTTGCACCAAATTCATTACCTTGTTTGCAAAGATATTCACCCACATCATCAAATAATTCAGTTGGGAAAGGGCCTGCACCGACACGAGTAGAGTAAGCTTTAACAATACCTAAAACATAACCAACATAACGAGGACCAAAGCCTGATCCTGTTGCTACACCGCCAGCAGTAGTATTTGAAGAGGTAACAAAAGGATAAGTACCATGATCAATATCAAGTAAAGTACCTTGCGCCCCTTCAAACATGATTCTTTCGCCTTTTTTCCGAGCATCTTCTAATAGTGTCGGAATATCTGCAATCATAGCCACTAAAATATCTGCAATCGCTAATGTGTCATCAAGGACTTTTTGATAATCAACCGCTTCAACTTTATAGTAATTTACTAATTGAAAGTTGTGGTATTCCATAACTTCTTTCAATTTTTCAGCAAATGCTTGGCGATCACGTAAATCACCAACACGCAATCCACGACGAGCGACTTTATCTTCATATGCAGGACCGATACCTCGACCTGTGGTGCCTATGGCTTTATTACCACGTGCTTTTTCTCGAGCTTGGTCTAATGCTATATGATAAGGTAATATTAAAGGGCATGATTCTGAAATTAGAAGTCTCTCTTTAACAGGGATACCATTTTCCTCAAGCTCTTTCATCTCTTTCATAAGAGCATCAGGACAAAGCACAACGCCATTTGCGATGATGCTAATGACATCATTACGTAAAATACCTGATGGAATTAAATGTAATACTGTTTTTTCACCATTAATAACTAAGGTATGGCCAGCATTATGTCCGCCTTGATAACGTACCACATATTTTGCTTTTTCTGTGAGTAAATCAACAACTTTTCCTTTGCCTTCATCACCCCATTGTGTACCTAGCACAACAACATTATTACTCATAGTTTATTTACTCATTGTATTATTTGTTAGACTTTAGTTTCATATATTGGAAAAATTCACTATCAGGACTAATGACCATAACATCATTACCTGTAAAACTTTGTTCATAAGCTTTCAAACTACGAATAAAACTAAAAAATTCAATATCTTTACCAAAAGCTTCTGCATAAAGTTTAGCTGCATTTGCATCACCTTCACCACGAATAGATCGAGCTTGGCGCTCAGCTTCCGATATTATTTTAGTTTTTTCAAATGTAGCTTTCGCTCTTATTTCTTCAGCTTTTTTAACACCTTCATATCGTTTTTCACGCGCAATAATATCACGTTCAGCTCGCATGTTAGCATAAATTGATCCTGACACTTCAGCAGGGAAATTGATTTGTTTGATTCGAACATCGATCACAACAACCCCAAAGGACCTCAAACTGGCTTTACTATTTTCAGGATCCTTTTTCGCATCATTGACCAATTTATCGATTGGTAAATTTTCTTCTACATCTTGCGGTGAACCATTTAATGCATCTTTAACACTTGCCATTAATGAATTTCTTGATTTGGTATCAGCATTAGTATCATTAATGATATCTCGGTTACTTAATTTACCTATTTCAGAACGCAAACGACCATTTAAACGAGCCAAGATTAAGTCATTAACATCATTACCACCAGCAATAGTTTCATAATAACGATTAAAATCTACAATTTTCCATTGCACAAAATAATCGACTATTAACTCTTTCTTATGAACGTTAAAAAAGCGCTTTTCGTTATTATTATTTGAGCTATTAGTGGTTTGTATTTTAGCGTCGATTATTTTAATGCTATCAACAAGAGGCATTTTAAAATGGAGACCCGGTTGAGATAACCCAATAATCTTATTAAAACGTAGAACCACACCACGCGTGCCTTCTTCAATCACATAAACACTTGAATAAAGCCCAACAATTAAAATTAAAACTATAGGAATCAATAATTTTCGCATTTTTCTCTCCTTATCGACCCATAGCTCGGTTACTTCGATTAATAGAACTATTATTTTGAGTTGCAGTGTTATGAGTGTTATCAGTTGTAGCGTTTTGTGCTTCATTGTTATTTTGAGAAGTACTATCAACTGTTTCTGAAGCTGCTGGCGGGTTGTTATTGCCATCACTACTTAAATTTGATAAGTTTGCGGATTCAGGTTCAATTTTATTTTTCATTAATTTTTCTAACGGCAATACCAATAAGTTTCCACTCTTATCATTAACAATCACTTTTTGGGTTTTAGTTAATACCTTTTCCATTGTTTCAATATATAAACGATCTTTAGTAATTTCAGGCGCTGCTTTATATTGTGGTAATAATTTTTCAAACCGTGCAACATCACCAGCTGCTTCTAATTCAACTTGTACTTTATAAGCATTTGCATCTTCTAAAATAGTGGCAGAACGACCTTCCGCTTGCTGAATTAACTGCACTTTATATGCTTCAGCTTTTTTTATTTCCCGCTCACTATCATTTTGAGCTCGAATAGCATCAGCATAAGCATCTTGCACTTCGACAGGAGGACGCGCTACTTGGAAGTTAAGATCGACAATAGTAATACCCATATCATAATGAGAAATAACATTGATGAGTTCTTCTTTTGTACTGTTCTCTAGAACTGAGCGTCCATCTGAAATAATTGCATCAATATTAGAGCTCCCGATAGATGTTCTAAGCGCACTATCTGCTGCTTGACGTAAGCTATCTTCAACATTAGTTACATTAAATAAATATTTGATAGGATCACTAATTCGATATTGAACATTCATTTCAACAAAGACTAGATTTTCACCGTTATAACTAGTCGTTATAATATCACCCTGAACATTAAAGTTATAAGTTCCTTGGGTATCTACTTTATAAACTGTATCAATAAATGCTGGATTCCAATTTAAACCAGGTTGGATAATTTCAGGTTGAACTTGTCCAAAACGAGTTATTACACCTCGTTGGTTTTGGTTGATGGTATAAAAACCACTTACCCCCCAAATCAAAGCAAGCACTAAAATCATCGACATAATAATTTTAGAAGAACTCAAGTTAATATCTGAGGAACCTCGATTATTACTTGATCCACCTTTTTTTAAGAGATCTTTAATTTGATCAAATATTCCTCCCGACGAAGAATTGGAAGGTTTTTTGTTATTTCCCCATGGGTCGTTATCTTGTCCGTTATTGCCGGGCTGATTCCACGCCATATTTTATATGCTCCATTTAACAATTAGTTGTTATTTTGCGTATTGATTAAGTATAACAGATCTGGCTCTTGTTTACAGAGGCGATTCCATTCAATTAAAGGTATTCTTATATTTAGGTGAAAACTCCCATCATCTTCAATGACTTCATTCTCCACTGCATTTAATTTATATAGCCGACTTCTAAGTTTAGCTAAATAAGGAGGTAAGTTTAATTGGCAAACTTGAATTTGCCCAGAGAGCCTCTCTTTTAATGCGGTAAATAAAAGATCTAATCCTAAACTATTTTGAGCTGAAATCCAAACGCGAATTGGTACACCATTTTCGTCCCGATCAATACTCGGTTCCTTACCTTCTATTAAATCAATTTTATTCATCACTAACAAAGTAGGAATATCATGTGCATCAATTTCCAGTAATACCTCATCAACGGCATGAATATTATCTAATATATTAGGATCAGCTGCATCAACAACATGTAATAGTAGTGATGCTTCCTGTGTTTCTAATAAAGTTGCTTTAAAAGCAGCAATAAGATCATGTGGTAAATGACGTATAAATCCGACTGTATCAGCTAAAACAACCTCTCCAACATCTTCAACATTAATGCGTCTTAAAGTCGGATCTAGCGTTGCAAACAATTGATCGGCAGCATAAACTTCAGCATTAGTTAATGCATTAAAGAGAGTCGATTTACCAGCATTTGTATAACCAACTAATGATACCGTTGATAAATCTGCTTTACTTCTAGATTGACGATTTTGATTGCGCTGTTTTTCAACTTTAGCAAGTCTTGATAAAATTAATTGAATACGATGGCGAATTAATCTTCTATCAGTTTCTAACTGAGTTTCACCTGGTCCACGAAGGCCAATTCCACCTTTTTGGCGTTCTAAATGAGTCCAACCACGAACTAATCGAGTAGATAAATATTGTAATTGTGCTAATTCAACTTGTAATTTACCTTCATGTGTTCTAGCGCGCTGAGCAAAAATATCGAGAATTAATCCAGTTCTATCTACTACGCGACATTCACATAATTGCTCAAGATTGCGTTCTTGGGTCGGTGTTAAAGTATGATTAACTAAAATGACTGAAGCATTTAGTTCTTTTACTTTATCGGCGATTTCTAATGCTTTTCCTTCACCAATAAAATATTTAGCTTGTGGGTACTTTTTTGAGGTTGTCACAATATCGAGAATTTCAATTTGAGCAGAAGAAACAAGCACTTCAAACTCTTTTAAATCCTCGATATCGCTTTCTTGAGGGAAGAATACATGGACTAATAAGGCAGATTCACCACCTTTATATCGCTCAAACAATCACATTCTCCACCCAACTAATTAGCTTTCGCTGTCCTCTTCAGGTTGTGATATCAATCCAGAAATTGGTCTTGATGGTACCACAGTTGAGATAGCGTGCTTATATACCATTTGGCTAACAGTGTTTTTTAATAAAATAACAAACTGATCAAATGATTCAATTTGTCCTTGTAATTTAATACCGTTAACTAAATAAATAGATACAGGAATATGCTCGCGACGAAGCAAATTTAAATAAGGATCTTGTAATGACTGCCCTTTTGACATGAGTTTATCCTTTAAGATGAAATAAAAATATAAAGATAAAATAAGTTTACAATCAACATAATAATTTAATTGATCGCAATATAAAATACTTATGTAGTATTTACCAAAATAACATAAAAAACTCAGCTCTTAAACTAATCAACAGTAATTTATGCACAAATAACTAAAAATTTAATAAATTAACGAAATTTATACAAACAAGTAACCTTAATCGTTAAGAAAAGTAGAAATTTTTTTAAGAAATGAAAAAATTTAGCGTATTATAATAACCAATAGAAAAAATACCAAAAACTATTACTACTATTTGTAACTTAAAAAATCTGATTAAGAACTGAATCTATATTATCATTATTTAACCATGTTATCGATTGTTTCCAACCTCTAAGCCATGTAATTTGCCTTTTTGCTAATTGGCGAGTAGCACAAATTCCTTTAAAAACCATTTCATCATAACTGGTATCGCCATTTAAATATTCCCACATTTGACGATACCCTACGCAACGTATAGAAGGTAGATTTAAATGAAGATCGGGGCGCTGCATAAGTTTTTTTACTTCATCTTCAAAGCCTTGATCTAGCATTTGTAAAAAGCGTTGTTCAATTCGTTGATGTAATTCTGCTCTATCTTCCGGCATGATAGCTAATTGCATAATATCATAAGGTAATGCATCACCACTTTCTTTAGTTAATTCAGTTAAACTTTTACCAGTAATAAGATAAACCTCTAATGCTCGATTAAGGCGTTGTGGATCATTGGGATGGATTCGCTGAGCTGATACAGGATCAACTTTTTTTAACTCCTCATGAATCGCTTGCCAACCTAATCGATTTGCTTTTTCCTCAATTTGATCGCGAATATCACTATTTGCCGCAGGAAGAGGAGAAAGTCCTTCAATTAACGCCTTAAAATACAACATTGTTCCACCAACTAATAATGGCGTTCGGCCATTACTTAATGATTTTTCAATTTCTACAATCGCATCATGCCTAAAGTTAGCAGCAGAATAACTTTCTGCAGGGTCACAAATATCAATAAGTTTATGTGGATATTTAAGTTGTTCTTCTTTAGTTGGTTTTGCACTGCCAATATCCATACCTCGATAAATAAGTGCGGAGTCAACACTAATAATATCTATAGGATACTTGTCGTAAAGTGCCATGGCATAAGCAGTTTTACCCGATGCGGTTGGCCCCATTAACGAAATAATATTTGGTTTATTCATGATAAAATTGATTGTGAAAAAGATTGAAGATCAATCGGATATAAAAAGCTATCTTGTTGTAATAAATTAATATCTATCTGTTCTAATTGTACTAATAACTCGATAGCTTTAGTTATATTCCAATTTTCAACAGAATCATCTCCACAATTTTCAACCAACCAAGCTATAATTTGCGTTGGATCGAGCACATCCTTACCGGATGATAAAAGAAACGAAATTAAAGTTGGTAATAATTTTTGCCAATTTGTAGTTCTTAACATTTTTGGCACATTATGCAAATGCAATTTTGCTTTATCAATATAAAAATCAAAGCCTAAAAACTTCAATTGTTCTTGATAATCATTTAATACTTTTTGTTCTTTCTTATTAATTAAAATTGTCAATGGAATGAGTAATCTTTCTGACTCGTTAGATAATAATTTAACTGAATTTACTTTCTGTTGAGCAACCGACAACTTCATTAACATGAACTTTTGTTGATTATTTTCTGATTTTTCAATTAAGGCTATATCTGGTTGAATAACCGTTAATACTTTACCAAATTGTACTAGTGAAGATCTATCAATTTGCTGATGTAGTGATTGCAAAGGTACATTTCGTTTAGGAAACAATCCCTCAATAACCGCTTGTTGTGGTGCAGTTATAGAACTATCATCATCCGATAATTCAAAAGATTTTAAGAGCGTTTTTTCTATTGCTCCTTTTAACTTAGTATCAACCAATTGCCCATATAGTCTATTTTCTTTAACATGATTAATTGCTTTTTTAGGTAATGCGCTAGTTGGTGAATAAGTTTTATTTTCAGTTTTATTATTAAAAATATTCTCACCAGCTGCTTGCCGATTCGGCATCATTAGCACATTTTCGTCATTGGCAAGTTGTTGGTTTGACTCAAGCGCCATGACAATAGCTTGATAAACAAAGTCATGCACCAATCTTGCTTCATGAAAACGCACTTCATGCTTAGCTGGGTGAACATTCACATCAATTTGTTTAGGGTCGATCTGTAAAAAAATGACATAACTCTGTTGTTCATTAGTCCGGCTACTATAAGCTTGACGCAAAGCATGATTAATTAATTTATCTTTTATTACTCGCCCATTAACATAAAAATATTGCAACTCACTCACTTCACTGCTACTTACCCATCCTTGGATGAATAAATCATTATGTTGCCAATCTAATTTTATTGCTTTTTGAACAAATGTACGTCCACAAACTAATTCAACACGTTTTTCAAGAAGTGATTCTCGATACTGTTTGACGAGTTTCCCATTGTGCTGCAAATTAAAAGTAATATCAGGTCTAGCAAGTGCAATTCGACGAACAAACTCCTCAATATGCATAAATTCTGTTTTATCAGTTTTAAGAAAGCGACGTCTAGCAGGCGTATTGTAAAACAGATCAAGAACTTCAACCGTCGTTCCAACAGGATGTGCAGCCGGTTTAATTGTTGGTTTCATTTCACGGCCTTCAGCATAAACTTGCCATGCCTCAGACTGATCGGCTGTGCGTGAAGTTAAGGTTAACCGAGCAACAGAACTGATACTTGCCAGCGCTTCACCACGAAACCCCAAACTCATTATGGTATCTAAATCATCCAACGTATTAATTTTGCTGGTTGCATGGCGAGCTAAAGCTAATGCCAATTCATCTTTAGCAATACCATTACCATTATCACGAATACGAATTAATTTACTGCCACCTTGTTCAACATCAATATCAATTTGAGTACTACCAGCATCAATGCTGTTTTCAACTAACTCTTTGATCACCGATACTGGTCGTTCAACCACTTCACCAGCAGCGATTTGGTTAGCTAATTGAGGAGATAATATATGAATAGCCATTAATGCTGTTTTCCAAATTTAGGGTTCTGTTTGACATAATTTTTTATACCTTGATAAATCAATTTAGCAATTTTATCTTGGTGGGCATTACTTGCTAACAAACTTTCTTCAGTTTCGTTAGTAATAAATCCAACTTCAATTAATATTGAAGGGATATCAGGTGAACGCAATACACCTAAACTTGCATGTTCAGGCCTATTCTTATGCAATTTAATAACACCTTTCATCTCTTTTAAAACCTGAGTGGCTAATTCATAGCCAACCTGCTGTGAATATGAAAACTGTAAATCTAATACTGCTTGGCTTAAATTTTGGTCATGATCATCACTTAATGCATCACCAGCACCGCCTAATAGTTGAGATTGCTTTTCATCTTGTTCAAGCCAGCGCCCCAATTCTGTATCCGCTCGCTTAGTAGATAATACCCAAACTGATGCACCAGACGCGCTGCGATTAGGTGCGGCATCTGCATGGATAGAAATTAATAAGTTTGCTTTACTTTTACGCGCAATATCAGAACGTTGAGGTACAGAAATAAAATTGTCCGTGCTACGTGTTAATACGCCTTTGAAGTTAGGATCTTTATTCAATAAATTAGTTAATTTTTTTGCTATCGAAATGGTGACATTTTTTTCGTATAACTTATTTTTACCAACGGCACCAGAATCCTTACCACCATGACCAGCATCAACCGCAATGATAACTTGTGAAGCATAAACTGAGCCACAAAGCAGTAATAATATAAAAAAAGTGAGTATTTTTTTCATTTTTTTCGCTAATTTTATTGGTTAATAATAGCTTGCCCTTTTTCACTGTTTGCTTGCAAACAAACTGTACGTTCAAGCGCCAAATAAGCCAAATGAATTTCAATATCGGCAGGAGGTAAAATACCTTCAGCCTGCATAGGCCACTCAATTAAACAAATTGATTTCGATGAAAAATATTCACGAATCCCCATAAACTCTAACTCTTCTGGATCAGCTAATCGATATAAGTCAAAGTGATATACTGAAAACAGATCAAATTGATAAGGTTCAACAAGAGTATAAGTCGGACTTTTAACATTTCCGACATGCCCGAGCTGCTGCAAAAAGCCACGGCTAAACGTTGTTTTACCAGCACCAAGATCGCCTATCAGATAGATAACAATTGCACTATCATGATTAGACAAATATTTTAAACACTGCTCAGCCAATTGTTGACCAAACAAAATTGTCTCTTGTTCATTGGCTAAAATAATGGGTTTCATGACGAATTCTTTGCTCAATAAATAGTCCTTATTATATACTAATAAAGATGTACCAAGTAAAATTAACTCTAATTTATATCAAAAAAGTTGAGGAACGGGGTTTTTGAAGGGTATTTAAAGGTAAAAGGAACAAATGCTACATACCATCACAACAAATAACCAATCAACAATTGATCCAACGCTAATTTCAGCGCAAGATGCAGTACTTTTCTGGCAAAATGGCGTAATTATAGCTTGTCAAAATAATCCCATATTGAAGGCTATTTTACAAAATACCCAAAATTGTTTTGTGCTTGATAATGATATTAATGCTCGTAGTTTAGCTTCACTAATAGATCCAAGAGTAAAAATAATCAGTATGCAGCAGGTTGTTGATTTAACTGTTAACTATTTCCCACAAATGAATTGGGAGTAATTTGACTAATTATCTTAAACCAGTATTTATCTTAATATCACTGCTACCATCTTCAATTTGCAAATAGGCTTACCTCAGTTTAATATAATTTTTAACAATAGTTGGTAAACATACAAAATTTAATGGCAAACTTATTAAGTCTTTTAGAAATCAATTCATTATTAAAAAAAGGTGAAGTGGTTGCTTATCCAACTGAAGCTGTTTTTGGTTTAGGTTGTGATCCCGATTGTGAATCAGCAGTTTTTAAATTATTAAAATTAAAACAACGTTCAGTTGAAAAAGGTTTAATTTTAATTGCGAGTCACTATGAACAACTGATCCCTTATATTGATCAATCGGCTTTGACTCAAGTTCAAAAACAGATGGCTATTGATAGTTGGCCCGGTCCTAATACTTGGGTTTTTCCGAAAAATATTAATACACCAAATTTTTTGAGCGGAAAATATCATTCTATCGCCGTTCGCGTTACTGATCATCCATTAGTATGTAAACTTTGTGATTTATTTGGTAAGCCATTAGTTTCGACAAGTGCCAACCTTTCTGGTCATCAATCTTGTAAAACAGCAATAGAAGTTGCAAACCAATTTGGTCAATTTTTTCCAATTTTAGATGGTAAAACCGGTGAGCGTTCACAACCATCAATCATCCGGGATGTCCAAACTGGTACTATCATTCGACAAGGATAATATTATGCAAAATTTATACATTGGCGTGATGTCAGGTACCAGTATGGATGGTGTTGATATTGCATTAGTTAATATTACTGATGGGAATATTACTTCGATTGCTAGTGATTGCTACCCAATGCCAACTGAAATTAAAAGTCAATTATTAACGCTTTGTAATAGTAAGCAAACTACATTACAAGCGCTCGGTGAGCTTGATCACCAGCTTGGTATGCTTTACGCAATAAGCATTGATCAGTTTATAAAGCAAAATCATATTGATAAAAAACAAGTTAAAGCCATTGGTTGCCATGGGCAAACTATTTATCATTCTCCTAATAGCCAACATCCCTTTACTATGCAAATTGGTGATGCCAATATCATTGCTGCTAAAACAGGCATTACAACAATTGCTGATTTTCGTCGTAAAGATATGGCTTATGGTGGCCAAGGAGCACCATTAGTTCCGGCTTTTCACAAAGCGATATTCTTAAATCCGTCAATTAACTGTGTTGTTTTAAATATTGGTGGTATTAGCAATATTTCCGTTCTAATACCAGGCCAACCTGTAATTGGTTATGACACTGGGCCAGGCAATGTTTTACTTGATAGTTGGATAAATAAAAATCTAGGAAAAAACTACGATAAAGACGGTTTATGGGCCAAATTAGGAAAGGTAGATCAACGTTTATTAAATGCGTTATGTGATGAAAATTATTTTCAACTACCAGCCCCAAAAAGTACTGGTAGAGAATTATTTAATTTAACTTGGCTTAACCAAAAACTCAGTAACTTCAATCTAAACGCTCAAGATATTCAAGCAACACTCGTTGAATTTACTGCTACCACTGTTGCTCATGAGATTAATAAATTATCAATAAATGCTCATTTACCTTGTCAATTGCTAGTTTGTGGCGGAGGGGCAAAAAATCCTCTGATTATGAAACGATTGTCAGCATTATTACCAAAATGGGAAGTTTTGACCACAGATGTGAAAGGGGTAAGCAGTGACGATATGGAAGCGATTGCTTTCGCTTGGCTTGCATATTGTAGGATGAATAATATTCCATCTAATATTCCAGAAGTAACTGGAGCAAACCAAGCGGTAAGCTTAGGAGTTATTTATCAATAATAACCTTTAATCTGATAATTTTGATTGCTTATTATAACCAATTAGTTCAGATATTTTAGCGGCAGCTTGGCTAATTTCACCGACAAGTTTAGCTTCATCTTCTGCTGTATTACATCTAAAGATAGAGGTTGATAAACTTAAGGCTGCAATAATATTACCTAAACGATTATAAATTGGCACAGCAAAACAACGTAAACCAAGCTCTGATTCTTCATCATCTTTGCCATAACCTAAACGTTTAACTTCATCAAGTTCAGCAAAAAATGCCTCTTTATTAGTGATTGTTTTAGGTGTGTATTGAACAAAATTAATGCCGTTTACTAAACTTTTTTTGCTTTCATCATCTAACCAAGCCAATAAAACCTTACCTAATCCACTGGCATGTACAGTTGCTTGATTACCAATTTTAGAGGTTAAACAAAGACTATACTGTTCAGATGCCACTTTATTAATATAAATAATTTGGTCACCTTCACGAACAGCTAAGTGGATCGTTTCTTTAGTTTTATCCCTTAGCTTTCTCATTTCTAAATCAGCAATAGCTAAAAAGTTTTGGTGATAAAGTACACGGTTGCCTAAATCAAGTAATTTTAAATTAAGAGAATATTTATCTGAATCTTCTTCTTGATTAACATAACCTAATGATTTCATGGTTTGTAAAAAACGGTAGGCAGTGCTTTTAGGCATCATTACTTTTTGCGATAATTCTGATATAGCAATGTCTTTAGATTCGGATAAAGCTTCTAAAATTCCGAAAACTTTTAAAACCGAAGCAACCGATTCTGGTGAGCTATCATTCATTATTAGCACATCTCCTTACTAAAAATTAGTCATTATTCTATTATTAAATGATCAACTAGAACAAATCAAAATTATCGAAAGTATATCATAATTAATAATGAACTAGCTATTTTATAAAAAATCTAATCTTTGAGGAGTAAACATATCAAGCAAAACGCCAGCTTGTTTGCAAACACAACCATGTTCAATATTGGGTTTTTTATATAATGTATCACCAGCACGAACAATCTTAGTCTCATCACCGATAGTAAATTCAAATTCACCAGACAAAACATAGGTTAGTTGTTCATGTGGATGATGATGCATCGCACCAATTGCGCCAGTTTCAAAATGAACTTCAACCGCCATCATATTACCATCATGAGCTAAAATTTTACGTTTAACCCCATTTCCTAAATCAATTAATTCAATATCTGAATTAAAACAAAACATGACATTACTCCTAAATTTATAGAAAAAGAGATAATAAATAATATCCTTTTATTTTATTATCTCTTAAATTATCTAATTTTTAACCTTATTTTATTAAGGTTGTTTACCGATATAAGCTAAAATACCACCATCAACATAAAGAATATGGCCGTTAACAAAATTTGATGCTTCCGATGCTAAAAATACGGCTGCACCAGCTAAATCATCAGGAGTCCCCCATCGGCCTGCCGGTGTTTTAGCAATAATGAACTGATCAAATGGGTGACGAGAACCATCTGCTTGTTTTTCACGTAATGGCGCAGTTTGAGGAGTGGCAATATAACCTGGACCAATACCGTTACATTGAATATTGGCATGACCAAATTCAGAACAGATATTTTTGGTTAACATTTTTAAACCACCTTTAGCCGATGCATAACCTACAACCGTTTCACGACCAAGCTCACTCATCATTGAACAGATGTTGATAATTTTTCCACTTCCTTTTTTGATCATTGAAGGAAGGACTGCTTTTGCCATAATAAATTGACCAGTCAGGTCGATATCAATAATTTTACGATAATCAGCCGCACTTGTTTCAAGCATTGATTTGCGTTGAATAATACCAGCATTGTTGACTAAAATATCAATCACACCATGTTCTTTTTCAATTTGAGCAATAGATTTTTCAACTGCAGTTTCATCCGTAATATCAAATAGATAGCCATGGGCATCAATACCAGCTGCTTTATAAGCATCAAGTCCTTTTTGTAAATTTTCAGGCACGACATCATTAAATACGATTTTCGCTCCGGCACCGGCTAATGATTTTGCTATCTCAAAACCGATCCCATAAGAAGCGCCCGTTACCAACGCTATTTTATTGTTGAGTGAAAATTTATTTAAAATCGACATAATTATATTCTCCGTTATAGTTATGATAAACAAAAGGTCTATCACATTTCTTCTAATATGTTAGCTGGCACTTTGGTTAAATAAAGTGCAGGTTCATCTTGTGCATCACATGAATATAAAACGTATTTATTATCAGGTGAAAATGATGGATGAGGGTGAGTAACTTGACGATCACCATCTAAAACTCGCCATGTACTATTATGCTTAACCAACTTATGAGCTGTTTTTGTTTTAGGTGCTAAAATATAAAGCCATGGATCATTTTCAATTTTATAGCCACTTGTATCTATTACATCTACAGGACTGCCTGTTCCATCACCAATATAAAGTGTTCCATCAAAATTACTCATTAAGTGCGAACAAGCTGGCATCTCCATGATTTCTTTATCTTCATCAGTTACCGGATTATAAAGACGAATATATCGTTCTTGTTGCCCTTTCATATAAGATACATAAGCTAATCCAGAACCATCTGGAACCCAAAATTCATGAGTGCAACTTTCACCAGGTAAATTATCATGCGCTTTTCGTTCATTTTTACCATCACGATCAACCAACCAAATTCTTGCATCAACTAAATCATGAGGACCTTCATGACAAAATGCGATAGTTTTATCATCAAAAGGTCTAAAAATTGGGTGACCTAACCATACATTCTGATCAATAACTGTTTTAGCTACACCTGTTTCAATATCAATCTTGATTAAACGGCAGTGTGGATTCTTATCATAAAATGCTTTAAATATTGTCCAATCGGTAAGTGGCGTCCAATCTTTTTTATCAATTTCAATTCCAACAATTTCATTACAATCACTATTAGCAACCCATGTGCCGTAACCAACCCATTCATCAGGAACAGTATAAACATTTTTTTCTTCTAATGTTTCAAGATTAACTTGTTGTAAGTTACGTTCATTTTTAACATAGTATAAAAATTTGTCATCTGGTGATAAAAAACCGCCGAAAGTATTATCGCCAGGTCCTTCAGTAAGTTGTTTTGCTGTTTGTTTTTCAATATCGAGTAAATAATAGTTACGATGAGTATCAAATTCACCAGCAAAAAGTAATTTTTGACCATCATTAGTAAAACATTTTTGATAAAAATAATTACGGTGGCATAAAATACCTTCTGGCGTTAACCGAATAATTTCATTTTTTGAATCTTCATCTGTAAATGATGAATATGATAGCCTTACGATATTCCCCTTAGCCATATGAACTCCCTGAATATAAATATAATTAAATGTTTAAAAGATTTTCATTTATTAAATATAGTAATATAAAAATTAAGACGTTTTTGTGACTTTCATCACATTGCAATAAATTTATTAAAACATCGTTTTATTTTAGTTAAAAAAATTGATATATTTTTGGGTGAGCTTATAATGAAAACGAAATGTACTAATATATAATTAGTTATTATTTCTATCAAAATAGAGGAAAATCATGAAAATAGCACTAATGAACGAATTTAGCCAAGCAGCTAAAAATCCAATTATTTTAAATGAATTGAAAAATGCAACTGAGAAATACGGACATACTGTTTTTAACGTTGGCATGGATGGCGACAATGATAAAAAATTAACTTATGTTCATTTAGGTATTATTAGCGCTATTTTATTAAACAGTAAAGCCGTTGATTTTGTTATCACAGGATGTGGTACAGGACAAGGCGCATTAATGGCGTTAAATGCATTCCCAGGTGTTAACTGTGGTTATTGTATTGAACCTACTGATGCCTATTTATTTGCACAAGTAAATAACGGTAATGCGTTATCACTTGCATTTGCTAAAGGCTTTGGTTGGGGTGCAGAACTCAATGCTCGTTATATTTTTGAAAAAGCATTTGATGGCGAAAAAGGATTGGGTTATCCACCTGAGCGTCGTGAATCTCAAAATGCTAATGCTGTAATTTTAAATGATATGAAAAATGCAGCAGGAAAAAGTTTAATTGAAGCATTGAAGTCAATTGATCAATCATTACTTAAAGATGCGATCAGAGGTGAGCGTTTCCAAAAATGTTTATTTGAAAATAGTCAAGATTCTGAAATAACCAATTACATCAAAAGCTTACTAGCTTAATTTAGAGTTTACTACATCCGTCAATTTTGTGCCATTTCAACTTAACTGGTGAAATGGCTCAATTCACTATTTTTAATCGTTTCTAACTTAATAGAATAAATTCTAATGTATTTTTCATTAACAAATGATTAAACCGATTTAATTTAAAAATAGAGGAATGAGATTGCTGATTGAAAAGATTAAAAGTGCTAAATCTTACTAGATCTAGCACTCTATTATTTTAATTATTTAGCTTTATTTTTTTCGATTAGCGTTTTTAGCTCTTTTGGTAACACTATATTACCGTTTTTATCTCGAGTGATTTTAAAGTCACTATTTCCTTTCCATAATTGATTGCTGGTTACAGATTTAAAATCTTTACTTTTAATCTGTGGTCCAAATGAATCTTTTATCGCTGATTGCCAGCTATCACGAATAGAATAATTGTGTTCAAAAATGACCACTGGTTTTAAAAATTCATAAGGATTAGCGCGTAAAATATAATTATACCTCGCACTATTGATCGAAAGATTATTCTTCATGATATAAGAACCAGTATTAAAATTATCAGTAAAGCCATCCATATTATTATTTAAGGAAATTGAATTGATAATTTTATGATTTACAGGTTGACCTTCTGCTCCTAATTTAAAACCATTACCTATACTTCCTTTAGCAATATTGGGTTTTGAAAAAGGAAAACCGTTTGAATATGTAACAGAACTATCAATTAATACCGGATCATTTGGGCCATCTTCAATCTTGTTATAAAGATCGAAACCATCATCAGTATTATTATGGGCAATACACCCTCTAAATACATTCCCTTTACCAACACCCAATTTAGCGGCAAAACCATCAGCATTTTTACCTGATTTATCCATATTATTATAAGAATCAGAGTTAAGAATTAGGTTATAAGATGGCCAATAAATTCGATTTTGATTTTTCTTTTTAGCTGAGATAGCCAAACCTGTATCATTATTATTACGTGTAATAACTTGATCAATCACATTATGACTGCCCGAAATTCTTAAATAAGCTGGTTTATTATCTTTATCATCAATATTTCCATCAAAGATAACCTGCTTAATAGCCCAATAATTGCTATCTAAATTAAACGTAGTGTTAGTAAAAATCGCTTTATGCTTATTAATGGCTTGTATGGTTTTTAATTTACCGGGTAATCCACTTAATTGAGCCGGAAGAGTTATGCCGTCATAATAACCATCCATCAAATGAATAACACCGCCCGGTTCAACGCTATTAACAGCCGTTTCGAAATCAACCGGTGATGGTTTGGTACCTTTATTATCCTTTTTACCTTCTGGCGAAACAATAATATTAGATAAATTTTCAATCGATGATTTATTTAGATTAATTGTAAAAATTTGAGTATTATTTTTTGCATTAGCTGTAAACTCAACAGTAAAGGTATTAGTTCCATCTTTTAGCTGAACTGGAAATTGTAATAACTTACCAACTTCCGCATTCAACGTTTTATTAATTTCTTTAACAAATACGGTACCTGAAGTATTTGGGAAAAATTGTAATGTATAATTTTTACTATATACATCATTCGGTGATGATAAAATTAACGTTGGTTTAATATCAACAATTACCTCAGGTTTAGCGGGTAATTTATCATAATCAACCGTTATATCACTGAGGGTTAATTTAGAATTTTTGAACTCAACTTTTGCGTTTCTAGAAGCAAAAAAGCCGACATAAATATTTTTGTTATCTTGTTGATTTAAGAATCCTGAATAATCATTGATTGCCCACTGTTTCTCTTCACCAGTCGCATTATTTTTCATCGATAAGATAAATTGATCTGCCGTTCTGGTCATTGTTAAATGCATACTTTTAACATCAACATAATTAACATTTTCAACATAACCAACTTTCTCAATTGATATGCCTTCATTACCCCATGCTTTTTTTACACCATCACGTACTAAGCCGGTTACTTTTACTAAATTATCATTTTTTTGATTTTGAGTAATCAATGCATTCATTATTACATTTGAAGCATTTGGAAACTCCTCATAACCAGCCGGCTGAGGATCACTTCTAGCTACGCCAATAGTATCACGAGCAAATAAACCCACCGCTTCTTGAGCGGCAGGCGTTTTTCCATCCACTTCAGGTCCTATTTGCTCTAAGGTAACATCACTTTCTAAAGTAAAAGTTTGATTAACGGGTAATTGAGTATAAAAAACCACCATTCCATCATGCGAGTTAGCAATTTTACCGCCACGACTCTCTAAATAGAAATCTGACGGTAATTGATAAGGTTGATTTGGAACTAAATAATCTTTTTGACCAGCAATCCAGGCATTATTGGTTCCCACTTTTTCAGGCTTGATAAGTGAGGCAAAATTTAAGTCAGTCGATTGGCCAAAAGCTATCGCTTTCCACTCTTGTGCAGAAGCTGCGCTAACATAAAGCGAAGACAGACAAAGTATTGAAGTTAATATTTTTTTCATTATGGGTCCTAACATTTTTGTTTATTTCAATAATTCTAAAGCTTTCCACTACCGACTAATCGTCCATAGTTTTTACTAAATTGCTTAATATCATCCACGCTATATTGATAAGGCACAGACCAAATCAAATTATCAACAAAACCACATGATGATAATTTCAACTTAGATTGATTAAATAGAGAATTATTATCCCGAAGGTTATCACCTTTAAACTGTTTAGCTACTTTGCAGTTATCTTTTAAACCATCAATCATAAATTGATTATTTTCCGAAAGCACACTACCTTTATAGCCTAAGCCAATAGAGTATTGATATGGGTATACAGTTTTAGATTTATTAACCGATCCTTTAAACAGGTTGTTATACATGTGGATTTTGCCAAACCTTACTCTTGGTGCGCGTTGAGTGATGTCTAAAAAAACATTATGATGAAGCGTGATATTTAACTTATTCTCATCCTGATCAGCATTTTTATCACTATGGCCAATTAACATAGTCTTATCATGGTTTTCAAATAGACAATAAGAGATAGTAATGAAATCACTACCACGCTTAATATCCAATAAACCATCATGTTGTACATATTTCCAGCCATCTTTTTCCTGGTACATATCATCGGTAAATTTACCATCAGTTAGAGTGACATGATCAATCCAAACATAAGTTGAGGTAATAATATTTATCCCATCCCATTCAGCATTCCATCCATCTCCCTCTTCAAATTTTGGCGCAACATCAATTGGTGCTTCAATTTTTAAATTTCGAATAATGACATTATTTACTTTAGACAACATAAGTGAACCATTGATAAAACCAGCATTATTACCAACACCAATTAATGTGGTATCACTAGGAATTTTGATCAACGAACGAGATTTTTGATCATCGAAGTCTTTGTAAGGTTTGCCTTCACTAATATCTATAATCCCAGAGACTTGAATAATACGAGGCTGATTTTTATTGATCGCAATCGCATCTAAAAGATCTTTTTTGTTATTCACCATAAAGATCATTTTTTCATTTGCTTTAGCGCCACCGATCGTGCCCGTATTTGTCGCTAAATCATAACCACCAAAACCGTCTCTAGGTGCAACATCACGAGCTTCTCTAATTTTGATAGGGGACGGAGATAATGCATGACATTCAGCAATAGATGAATTAATTGCTAAAGGAACTAATAGCGCAATGATTAATTTTTTCATTTAACAAATACCTTTTTATTAGTTAATCTGAGTTTGATCGAAAGTGATTCCTTGCTGTAACCAAGGATCGTTGTTTATGGCATTAGCAATAATTTTGGCGATAGCTAATGCGCCTTTTTCTTGAAAATGCGTAGCATCAGGATTGTTAATCACGCCAGAAGTTTGATTTTTATAATAAGGATATTTAGGATCATTAGGATCCACAGCTAACCAGTAAGACTGCCAGTCATCTTTGTGTTGGTTCGCAAAATCAATACTAAAGGACTCCAAATCAATTAAAGCAACCTGATTAACTTTAGCCGTATGTTTAATCGTATTCGAATAATCTCCCCAATAAGCAAAACCTGGTTTATTGGCGGTATAATGCATATGACTAACAGGATTAGTACTTTGATTTTGATAAGCAATGTTATTATTCTTATCTTTATAACGGGTGACTGGTGTCATTAAAATTGGCGTCATATCCAACGCTTTTGCCACAGAGAGATAACCTTCTAAAGAGGATTGGAATGACATATTTTCTTGCGTTGATGGATACTGTTTTTGGTTATTATCATCATTAGGATAAGTGCATAAATTAGCAACATCCACTTTACCTCGTTTCGGATTGTTACCGTTACATTTTTCATCATTATGTCCAAAAGCGATGATCATATAATCGCCTTTTTTCATTAAAGGGATCAGTAAATCGAACCATCCTTCAGTTTTGAAACTACGGCTTGAACGGCCTGACTGTGCGCCATTGATGACAACCGTATCAGCCTTATCATCAATAAACTGATCAAAAACTTGGCCCCATCCCATTCTTGGATAAACTTTTTTATCATAGTTGGACGCAGTCGAATCACCTAAAATAAAAATACGTTGCTTAGCATTTATATTTCTTTCTTTTTGCTTAACTGCTTGATCATAATCAAAAGGTGAATCTTGGCTAATGGGTCTTAAACGCATATCAAACAATACAGTACCACTTACTTTACCAGTAGAAGAATCGTATCCACGATTAAAGTACATTACATTAAGTAGCTTGTTAATATCTGAATTTGCAGTAGTAAGTGGATCAAATAAATTAGCACTAATACCTACTTGGTGTAATGCTTTATCAAACAGCAAATGATAATTTTTATAAGCATGGCTTAATGCAGCATCATCTATTGAAAAAGATAATTGATTATCAGTAAATTGTTCTGGGCCTAAAAGATTGATTTGTTTAGCTAGTTCACTAGTTAAAAAATCAGTTAATGGATTAATATTAACAGTATTTTTTTCATCTTTTTGTAAGGTATGAACGTATGAAACCAAACAATTACCGTTACACATTTGCCCTTCATCCGCTTTTCGGGCAAGTGAGTTTTCATTACTAAAAACAATTAGTGGTGGAGTCATTTCAGAAACATCTTGTTGATAAAACCCATCGCTATTAGTCGCAGTTTTTAAAATTTTATTATTCACATCACGGACTATCACCGATGAAACAACTGGTTTATTAACATAAACATAACCTTGTATTACAGTACTTGCCAATACTTGATTGATTGAAGTGACAACCAATAAAAATCCGAAAAAAATTTTCTTTATCATCTTTTCTCCACTAACTGTTTTTAACACTTTTTCTATTAATTAAAATAAATAAGATAATCCTAGTGCTAACTTAGCTTCCCTTGCGTCAGAATGAACACTTTTTGCCACATCTTCTGCAGCAAAGTTAACTTGCCAAACTTTGGTTGCTTGCCAATTTATATCCAGTTCTTGTTGATAATCATGCTTTTTATCATTGTGTAATACATAGTTCCCTTTTAAGTATGAGAAGCGATAGCCAATGTTCCAATCAGGAGTTAGATTAATATCAGTACCTATATCAAAACGATTGCGCGCTCGATTATCGACATAACCTTGAACACTATCTTCGCGTTTACTTCTTGAAACTTTGCGATATTCAAATCGATATTGGCCATAAAAAGATAGATCATCACTTTGTAACCAAGTCAATTTTAAAGCGGGAGAATAACGAACACCTGGACGTTGTGAATCACTTACATCACCTAACTGATAATGGGGTAAGTTTTCTTTACTTTTAGCTTTATAACCACCACCTGAATAGAATCTAACATCCATATTTGGTGTTAGTACCCAATTATCAGCTAAATAAAAATTGTAACCTCCATAAATTTGATAATGGCTAGAAACAATATCATCAAAGAATAATCTATTTTTTAATTGGTTATAGGTATTTACACTTAGACCAACATAGCCTTTTTTATCAAAATCAGTATATAGACCAAAACTATCACCATGGTAATGTGAAGTTAAACCATAATGATGCGCATATTTGAAATAGGTTTTATAAGCGAAATTAGAATCTTTGCTATTTGATTGACCGAATGCGTAATTGAAACCAACTTTAAACTTAGCTTGTCGAGTATTAGTGGTTTTATTTTTCGATACATCAGAAATGGAAAAATAAGGACGGAACAATTTTGAATAATTATAGGTAATTTTAAATTCTTGCTCATAATCAGTTTTTTTATTGTTATAAGCTTTATATTCATTTTTAGAAAAACCGTTCCTCAATGCTTTATAAGAATTGTTAGTATAATCACCAAAATAATAGTTAAAGGTATAGGCAAAGTTAAATGCTTTTATACCAGAATACATTAATGCCCAATCTAAACGATTCCTTCCTGTATTACTACTAGCAACATATTTAACTTGTTTGCCAGCTATTTTTGCTCTTTTATAACGTTCAGCGTGAGATATTTTTTTCCATTCATAGCGATATCGAAAACTTGTTGACCAATCACTATTAATTTTATAACTATATTTCAATCCTGGTTGATAAAGAGTTGAATCTTTGCTGAAACCTAATTCTAATGATGGAATAATCGATCCCCAGCCATCATCAAACGTAAATGTTTTTTGAATAACAACACCACCCGATCCACCTTGCATATCATCATATAAAACATCACGTTTGTTCCCGCCACCTTCAGTAACACCAAATTTAAATTCATATTGCCAATTATCGTCGGTTTTATGGATTAACTTAATTGTATCCCCATGAATCCTATCCATAGATTTCCAGTTATGTTCATATTGAAAAGTTGTTTGACCAGCAAAAGAATAAATAGGAAAGGTAGACAGAAACATTAAAAGCGGTATTTTTTTTAATTTAAATTGACTCATTATTGTTTTCCTAAATTTTTAAATTTATTTTTTGAAATACTGTTTTATATTTTTTATTAATTTTTTCTGTTAATAAGATCACAGTTTCAGAAAACAATTCAAAAAAAACAATAACTACATGATATATTTAATTTTTATTTAAAATAATATTAATATATATACCTTAAAAATCAAAATAATTTGTTACCAACGTCACATTTCTAAAAAAAAATTAAAATTAATTTGTATAAATTTAGTATTATTTAAATAATAATTTTAAAACAGTATTTCATAATTATTAAAGGAAATAGATTTATGGCTGATAATCAGAAAAAAATAACCACACTCACTCGATTTTCGTATGGTAGTGGTAATTTGATAGGAAGTGGTGCTCTAGCAATTAGTGCCGCTTGGTTACTATACTTTTATACAACATTTTGTGGACTTTCGGCATTTCAAGCTACGTTAATTTTTTCTATAGCTACCTATTTAGATGTAATTTTAAATCCACTAATGGGTTTTATTACTGATAACTTTAACCATACTAAACTTGGACGTCGATTTGGTCGCCGTCGATTCTTCATCCTATTTGCTATTCCATGTATGATTATTTACCCATTACTTTGGGTAGATGGGATGAATTTCTGGTACTACTTAACTACTTATATTTTATTTGAATTCATCTATACCATGATTATGATTCCATATAATACTTTACCGGTAGAGATGACTAAAAACTTCGATCAAAGAACTTACCTAGCAGGTTCCAAAGCGATGTTTGGTAAAGTAGCAAACTTCTTAGCTGCAGCTATTCCTGGTGTATTTTTCTATCTATTTGATGGTAAAGACTCTCCACTACCATTCTTATTAACAGGTATTACTTATGCATCTATTATGGCGATAGCACTAATTTTGCTTTATTTTAATAGCTGGGAAAAATCAGTTGATGAAATTGAAGATGAAACAACTTCTGGCCTTTGGGAAAGTATTGTTAAATTATTTTCAGATGTTTTTTCAACTTTCCGTTTAAAAACTTTTAGAAACCATTTAGGTATGTATCTATTTGGCTTTGGTGCTGAATGGTTATTTGCAGCAACATTTACTTATTTTGTGGTATTTAACTTAGGCCAACCCAAAACCTTCGTTTCACAAATGAACAGTTTAAGTAGTATTTGCCAATTAATCTCAACTGCCTTTTTCATGGCTTGGTGTGTAAAACGTGGATTCAAAAGACCATTTGTTATTGCAATATTGATAGTAATATCTTCGGTAATCGGCTATATCGGTGTCTACTACTTTAATATGCCTCATGTTACATGGATTGTAATTGGTATTACTATTTGGTTTGGGTTAGGAACGGGTGGTGTTTATTATATTCCTTGGAGTGTATACACATTCTTAGCAGATATCGATGAAGTACTAACAGGAAGACGTCGCGAAGGTATTTATGCTGGTGCTATGACCATGGCCGGTAAATTAATGCGTGCAACTATCGTCTTTGTCTTAGGTATTGTATTGAAATATTCTGGTTTTGTGTCTGGCGTAGATGCTGTTCAACCAGAGAGTGCCGTTACTGCAATTAACTTAGTATTAATCTTCGGTGTGTGTGGAATGGCACTATTAGGTATCTTCTTCACATATCGTATGAAATTAGATAAATCGACTCATGCACTTATTATTCAAGAACTTGATAGATTAAAAAATGGTGGCAAAAAACAAGATGCAACACCAGAAATAAGAAGTTTAGTTAAAGAGTTAACAGGCTTTGAGTATGACAACTGTTTTGGTAACAATAATGTAGGCTTTAAACAACACCACTAAACAAAAGTAATATAATTAAACTTAAAATCATCTAATCTAAACAATTAGATGATTTTTTTTATATTAAATTAATCCAAACTTTTTCAATGCTTTCGCTATGCCATCATTATTATTGGTATCAGTGACATATTCAGCTTTTTCTTTTAGCTGATCAACCGCATTGCTCATTGCTACAGGATGGTCAACGGTTAGGAACATTTCAAAATCATTCATACCATCACCAAATGCATAAGTAGGTACGTCATTAAAACCTTTAGTTTTTAATAATTCTTTAATGCCATTACCTTTAGAACCGCCATGATTAAAAACATCAACACAATAATGTGTATTACGGATAAACGTCAATTCAGGAAAAACTTCTCTATAAGGTGATTCGCCTTGTTCACAAAGCAGTAATAACATTTGAATCGGTTCTTTTAAGTAAATTTGATCATCAACAGGAGGTACTTGTTGTTTTAAAGAAGTATAGAATTTTTGAGCAGGAAGACTGTTTTCACTCACTCGCATAGTCTTATAGCTATAGAAAGATAATGGAATATTCATCTTTTCTCTTGAATATTCATATAATCGAGTAATGAGGTTTTTATCAATATTATTTGTGAAAACAACTTCTTTTTCATAAATAACTACTTGGCCATTCATACCAATAATTGAATCTATACCAGTATCCCTCATCAAATCAACCGCTTCAGGTGGTGTTCTACCAGTTGCAATTATTGGTACAATATTATTTTGTTTTAGTTTTCTAATTGCATCATAAGAACTAGGTAACACATCTATATCTTTATTAAATAAGGTTCCATCTAAATCGAAAAAAACAATAGCTTCAGGTTTCTTTTTCATTTCATAAATCCAAAATATGTTTAATAAAAGGAATGGTTAATTTGCGTTGTTGAGCTAACGTAGCTACTTCAAACTCTTCCATTAAAGAAAATAAAGTTCGCATATCGCGATTAACACGTTTTAACAAAAATAATCCAACTTCCGTTGATAGCTCAAATCCACTTAGCTTAGCCCTAAGTTGTAAAGCTTTTAGTTTATCCTCATCACTTAACTCTTTTAACTGATAAACTTGCCCCCACGTTAACCTTGATACCAAATCAGGTAGTATAAAAGGAACTTGTTTTGGAGGAGCACTGGCAGTTATCAATAATTTACTAACGTTTTTTTCGGTTAAACGATTAAAAAGATCAAATATTGCTTCTTCCCAATCACGATGACCTGCTATCGCATCAATATCATCTAAACAAACCAAATCATAATTATCTAAACCTTGTAAAATCTCAGGTACAAGTAGAACATGCTGTTTTAAAGGAATATAGCTTGCTAACTTATTTTGACATGAAGCATGTAATAGATGAGTACGACCAGCGGCACTTGCTGACCATATATAAAAGACGTTGAAGCCTTCCTTATCAAGTAAGGTTTGCAAAGATTCAAACAATAATTGATTATTACCTACATAAAAACTATCAAATGTTTCGTTATTAGGTAATATAAAAGGTAAAGGCAACTGTGAAAGAGTAATAAAATAACCTCACAATAAAAATATAATCTTACTAAGTATAAATTTGCTTTTACAAAAATCAATCACTTTTACAGCAAACAAATAAGTTAACGAAAGTAACTATCAAAAATTAATATATCAATCCTAAAAAACTAAATAATAACCTAATTAAAAATTCATTTAGATATAGAAATTAATCCATTTTATTATTATCTAATACTTAAAAAAACATTTTAACCTTTTCCTAAATAGCTTTTAATAAGTACTATTATTTTAAGTGATGATGGTACTGCCACCTCACAGAACTTCCGAATTAAAAGAAACAAATACCTATAATCCCACTTTTAAACATTAGTTACATTAGCTTTCTACCAAAAACACCAATATCTTTTAGAAAAATCTCTTTTTCAGGTATTTTTAAAATTTAAATTAATAATATTAATGTCGCTAAGTATGATCAAAGATCATATTTCGAACTTTATAATGATCATTAAAACTCATAATTACCTTTTATTGATCATAATATTTAAGATGTATAACTTTTTTAACCAGAATGATCTAAATAATTAAGATTAAATTATAGACAATAAAAGATAAAATTTAAGCAAACAAATTTATTTTTTGTGGATAACTCTGTGATAAACCCACTATATAAGCTGTTATAATCATATTAATAACCTTAAAAGCAAAAAAGGTTGTGGATAAAAATAAGAGTTATAAACAGGATTAACTAAAAAAAGATCCGATCAATTAACAGCATTAGACGATCATTAAGATCCTATAAAATAATCATAAAAAAGAGTTATCAACAAAAATGATCCAAACTAATAATAGTAAAAATAAAAAAGATCACAAAAAGATCTTATTTAATTTAAATGATGATCAAAATAGATCATTTGACGTAATAAAAAAGATGAGTAAAATTCCTTACGCTAAATAAAACCAAATCACCTGATCAAAATAATGATCATCTATCTGTAAAATAAAAAACGAGGCTTTATATGTTTTATCCAGATCTTTTTGATGTCATCGTCGTTGGTGGTGGCCATGCCGGAACAGAAGCAGCAATGGCATCAGCAAGAATGGGCCGAAAAACATTACTTTTAACCCATAATATCAATACGTTAGGACAAATGTCATGCAACCCTGCTATTGGTGGTATTGGTAAGGGACATTTAGTAAAAGAAATTGATGCAATGGGTGGATTAATGGCACATGCTATTGATCTTTCTGGGATCCAATTTAGGATCTTAAACAGCAGCAAAGGTCCTGCTGTAAGAGCAACACGAGCTCAAGCGGATCGATCTTTATATCGTAAAGTAATACGAACAACACTTGAAAACCAAGAAAACTTAATGTTATTTCAACAATCAGTTGAAGACGTGATCATTGAAAACGATCAGATCACAGGCGTGGTTACACAAATGGGTGTTTCATTTAAAGCAAGATCTGTTGTATTAACTACTGGCACTTTCTTAGATGGCAAGATCCATATAGGACTTGATAATTATAGTGGCGGTAGAACTGGTGATCCTGCTTCGATAGGTCTTTCCAAATCGTTACATCAATACCCATTTAGAATGGGTCGTTTAAAAACAGGAACGCCACCTCGTATCGATGCTAGAACCATAGATTTTTCTAAATTAGGTACACAATACGGTGATGATCCTGTGCCTGTATTTTCATTTTTAGGTGATGCTAAACAGCATCCTAGACAGATTCCTTGTTATATAACAAGTACTAATGAAACCACACATGATATTATTCGAAACAGCTTAGATCGTAGCCCTATGTATACAGGTGTTATTGAAGGTGTAGGTCCACGATATTGTCCATCAATCGAAGATAAAATAATGCGCTTTGCTGATCGTAATTCACATCAGATCTATTTAGAACCAGAAGGTTTAGACAGTAATGAAATTTATCCAAATGGGATATCTACAAGCTTACCGTTTGATACACAATTAGCATTTGTTCGCAGTATGAAAGGACTGGAAAATGCCAATATAGTCAGACCAGGTTATGCGATTGAATATGATTACTTTGATCCTCGTGATCTCAAACCAACTCTTGAAAGTAAAGTGATCAAAGGCTTGTTTTTAGCAGGACAGATCAATGGTACTACAGGTTATGAAGAAGCTGCTGCTCAAGGTATGCTGGCAGGATTAAATGCAGCTCGTTTTGTTTATGATCAAGATCAATGGTATCCAACGCGTGATCAAGCTTATTTAGGGGTTTTGGTTGATGATCTTTGTACTTTAGGTACTAATGAACCTTATCGTATGTTTACTTCACGAGCTGAATATCGCTTAATGTTACGTGAAGATAATGCAGATATTCGTTTAACAGAAATTGGACGACAACTTGGAATGGTTGATGATTACCGTTGGCAACGTTTTAACGAAAAATTTGAAGCTATTGAACAAGAAAGAGCACGTCTTCGTGACATTTGGGTTCATCCTCACATTGAAACAATTGATGAAGTTAATGCGGTATTAAGCGCTAACCTTACCAAAGAAGCCAATGGAGAAGAGTTGCTTAAACGCCCTGAAATGAGCTACAAAACTCTACAATCCCTGTCTCTATTTGCACCAGGGCTAAGTGATGATCAAGCAGCAGAACAAGTTGAAATTCAAGTTAAGTATGACGGCTATATAAAATTACAAATTGAAGAAATAGAAAGACAAAAACGAAATGAGGAAACTCTCATACCTGAGCATATAGATTATGCTGAAATATCAGGATTATCTAACGAAGTTGTTGCTAAATTAAAACAACATAAGCCGGTTTCAATTGGTCAAGCTTCACGTATTTCAGGTATTACACCAGCTGCAATTTCAATGTTATTAGTTTATTTAAAAAAGAAGAACTATGTTAAAAAAGAAACTCATTAATCTTATTGATCAAACGGATCTTTCAATCAATTGTCAGCAAATTGATCAACTGATCAATTACGTTGAAATGCTTAATAAATGGAATAAAGCTTACAACCTAACAGCGGTGCGTGATCCTAATGAAATGTTAATAAAACATATTATGGATAGCTTAGTTGTTTCACCTTATTTAGTTGGTAGCACGTTTATTGATGTAGGTACAGGCCCTGGATTACCAGGGATTCCTTTAGCAATCATCAATCCAGACAAACAATTTGATCTCGTTGACAGTTTAGGTAAAAGGATCCGTTTTTTAAAACAAGTTCAATTTGAATTAAAGCTACCAAATATTCAACCAATTCAAAGCCGTATTGAAGAATATAATCAAAAAAAATTCGATGGGGTAATAAGTCGAGCATTTGCTTCTTTACAAGATATGTTAACCTGGTGTAAACATCTTCCTAATGAACAAGGATTATTTTATGCGTTAAAAGGCAGTGATCTTGATCCGATCCCTGAAGGATTTACGCTTAAACAAGATATAAAACTTACCATACCTGAATTGAATGCTGAAAGACGATTAATGATCATTGAATAAAAAATAAATTGATCTAATCACTTTTTAGATCAATTCTTACGTCTTTTCAAATAATCCTTAATACCATCAACTATGGCTTTAGAAACTTGATTTTGGAAGGCTGCTGTTTTAAGTTTTTGCTCTTCAGCTATATTACTAATAAAGGCTGTTTCAACTAAAACTGATGGAATATCTGGTGCTTTTAACACTGCAAAACCCGCTTTTTCTATCGATGGTTTATGTAATTTATTCACATTTTTCATTCGATTTAAAATAGCACTTCCTAATAATACACCATTAGAAAGGGTTGTTTTTTGCACTAAATCTAAAATAGTGTTATCTAAATATTTATCACCACTTCGGCTAACACCACCTATTTGGTCTGCATCATTTTGAGTTTGGGCTAAATAACTTGCAGCAGAACTACTAGCTCCACGTGTTGATAAAGCAAATACAGATGACCCTCTAACAGATCGACTCGCAAAAGCATCAGCATGGATAGAGACAAATAGATCCGCATGTAAAGATCTCGCTTTCGCTACTCGAACTTTTAATGGAATAAAAACATCTTCATTACGAGTCATATAAACTTTTATATTTGGTTCTTTTTTTAGCAAACTATATGTTCGTCTGGCAATTTGCAAAACAATGTCTTTTTCTCGTGTTCTTTTGTAGCCAATCGCACCAGGATCCTCACCACCATGACCAGGATCGAGCATAACAATAACAGGCGAGTTTTTATTTTTATTCGTTGGCGATTTTATTTGCGCTTGTTTTTTATTTAGATCCCCTTTTTGATACTCTTCTAAAAGAGCAAGTAAAGGATCATCATTAGCTGTAGTCGGTTTAGACGGATAAAGATCAACGACTAATCGATGTTTAAATTCAGCAATCGGTGGTAATGTAAATGTATTAGGATCAATACCCTGTTTTAATTCGATCATAATACGTACAGTTTTAGGATCTAACTGTAATGCACGTATAGATTTAATAAAAGGATCACGGCTTAAAACTTTTGTCGAAACGGTTTTTAATATTGGATTTAAATTGAGATTATCAATATCAATCACCATACGATCAGGGTTATATAATTGTGCGCTTTTATAATTAAGCTTAACGTTTGATTCTAACGTTATTCGTGTATAGGTTGATGAAGGCCAAACGCGCACAGCAACAACTTGAGCCATTGCCGCAGCAAAGCCAACTCGTGTAACAGATAATAGGCAAGTAGCAATAATGCCTTTGATCAAAAAGCGCTTTGTTGGACTAAAAGTTTTCGACATACCTAGACACTTTTATATTAGTAATATTAATAGGCCAAGAATAATAGCATAAAATAAAACGATATTAAAAAGAATGATTATCATAATCAGTTGTTTTTTCGATAGATTAATTACTAATTAGACATTATTTTCTAAATAAAGCATATAAATATAGTTTTTTATATTAATTATAGACCCTACAATCACAAAGGATTACAATATGGCACGCTAAAATCACGGATTTAAACCCGTTTTCATTTTAACAATTAAATATAGCTGAGTTATTGATGAGCAAAAAATTACATATCAAAACTTGGGGTTGCCAAATGAATGAATATGATTCAACAAAAATGGCAGATCTCCTTGAATCCACCCATGGTTTAACTTTAACAGAAAATGCCGAAGAAGCAGATATTTTACTATTAAATACTTGCTCTATTCGAGAAAAAGCCCAAGAAAAAGTCTTTCATCAACTAGGCCGTTGGAAAAATTTAAAACAACATAACCCTGATATCATCATTGGTGTAGGTGGTTGCGTAGCATCACAAGAAGGTGCACATATCCGTAAGCGTGCTCCTTTTGTTGATATTATTTTTGGACCACAAACTTTTCATCGTTTACCCGAGATGATTGAACAAATTCGTAGTGGTAATGGTCATCATGTGGTTGATGTTAGTTTTCCTGAAATTGAAAAATTTGACCGTTTACCCGAACCTCGCAGTGAAGGTCCAGCAGCTTTTGTTTCAATTATGGAAGGATGTAATAAATACTGTACTTATTGTGTGGTACCTTACACTCGTGGTGAAGAGGTGAGCCGACCTTGTGATGATGTAATTTATGAAATAGCTCAACTTGCTGAACAAGGTGTACGCGAAGTTAATTTACTGGGTCAAAATGTAAATGCTTATCGAGGGCCAACTTTCGATGGTGATATTTGTTCTTTCGCTGAACTACTACGCTTAGTTGCTGCTATTGATGGTATTGATCGCATTCGCTTTACAACTAGCCATCCAATTGAATTTACTGATGATATCATCGATGTATATCGTGATACGCCAGAACTGGTTAACTTTTTACATTTGCCGGTACAAAGTGGTTCTGACCGAGTGTTAAATTTAATGAAACGCACTCATACAGCAATTGAATATAAATCAATCATTCGCAAATTACGCAAAGTTCGTCCTGACATTCAAATTAGTTCAGACTTTATTGTTGGATTCCCTGGTGAAACCCAAGAAGATTTTGAACAAACCATGAAACTCATTGCTGATGTTAATTTTGATTTAAGTTATAGCTTTGTCTATTCAGCACGACCAGGTACACCTGCTGCTGAAATGGAAGATAACGTTTCTGAAGAAGAGAAAAAACAAAGGCTCTATATTCTCCAAGAACGAATCAATCAACAAGCAATGCAATTTAGTCGTCGCATGTTAAATACTGTGCAACGTATTTTAGTTGAAGGCCCTTCTAAAAAGGATCTTATGGAATTAACTGGACGAACAGAAAATAATCGTATTGTTAATTTTGAAGGTAGTCCGGATATGATTGGTAAATTTGTTGATGTTGAAATTACCGATGTTTATCCTAACTCATTGCGTGGTAAAGTAGTAAGAACAGAGAATCAGATGAATTTACGTGTGAGCGAATCACCAATATCGGTCATCTCTCGTACCCGTAAAGAAAACGATTTAGGTGTGGCTATCTATCAACCATAATTAAATAATGATTGAAATAATAATATATAACATGTTGATAAATTTTGGCTCAAAAGAACGTGTTTAAAATAAACGATTTGGGGACATATCTTTGAATATTACGACATATGAAACAATGCTTGAACCAGCAGATAATCAGCGGCTTAATAGTCTTTGTGGTCCTTATGATGACAATATCAAACAACTTGAACGACGATTAGGATTAGAAATAAACCATCGGGGTAATCAATTTGCTATTACTGGCGATATAATTTGTGCAAAAGCGGCAACTGAGATTTTACAATCGCTGTATAAACAAACTAAAGTAAAAGACAGTATTGTCGATATAGAACCAGAGCAGATACATTTAGCTATTAAAGAATCAGGTGCGTTAGAAAAAGCTAATGAACACGCACCTAGTTATGTTGATCTGCATGGTAGCAAACAAGTGATGATAAAGACCAAGCGAGGAGTAATAAAACCCCGCACGCCTAATCAAGCACAATATATTGCTCATGTATTAGATTATGACATCTCTTTTGGTATCGGTCCTGCTGGTACAGGTAAAACCTATTTAGCTGTAGCTGCCGCAGTTGATGCACTTGAAAAACAACAAGTTAGACGAATTGTATTAACACGCCCTGCAGTTGAAGCCGGTGAAAAATTGGGTTTTTTACCAGGTGATTTAAGCCAAAAAGTCGATCCTTATTTGCGTCCGCTTTACGATGCTTTATTTGAAATGCTTGGTTTTGAAAAAGTCGAAAAACTAATTGAAAAAAGTGTGATTGAAGTTGCACCGTTAGCTTATATGCGTGGGCGTACACTCAATGATGCATTTATTATTCTTGATGAAAGCCAAAACACAACAATAGAACAAATGAAAATGTTTTTAACGCGCATTGGTTTTAATTCTAAAGCGGTAATAACGGGAGATATAACCCAAATAGATTTACCTCGTCATCAAAAATCTGGGTTACGTCACGCAATAGAAGTATTAAATGAAGTTGAAGATATTAGTTTTAATTTTTTCAAGAGTGAAGATGTAGTTCGCCATCCTGTGGTAGCTAGAATTGTTAATGCTTATGAAAAATGGGAACAAAAAGAACATCTATAAACAGAATTTAGAGGAGTTAGATTATCTCTATTTCAGGTAAAACAAAAAAAGGCTATATTCGCGATCACTCCGCAGAAACAAACTTATTTTTGCGTAGAGCACTGTTTGCATTTGTCGTAATTATACTACTAATTTTTGTATTATTAGCCAATTTAGCTGATTTGCAAATATCGAATTTTAGTTATTACAGCACCAAATCGAACAATAATCGTATTGAAATTATCCCTATTCCTCCAAGTCGCGGTATGATTTATGATCGTAATGGCACGCCATTAGCGATAAATAATATTACCTATCAACTTAATATTGTTCCTGACAAAACTAAAAACCTTAATGAGCAATTTGAACAATTAAAAAAGATTGTTGATTTAACTGATGAAGATATTGAAAATTTCCAAAAGGAGCGACGAAATTATCGATCTCATCGACCTGTACCACTTAAAGAAAACTTAACCGAAAAACAAATTGCTCGGTTTATTGTTGATCAGCATCGATTTCCTTTTGTATCGATTGTAAAAATTCAACATCGATATTATCCATACGGTGCTTCACTTACCCATATTCTTGGTTATATATCTAAAATAAACAGTCAAGATAAGCAACGTCTAGAAGAAGAAAATAAAGCTAGCAATTACGTGGCTACCTTTAATATTGGAAAAATGGGGATTGAACGATATTACGAAGATGTTTTACATGGCACGGCGGGTAACGAAAAGGTTGAAGTCAATAGCCGAGGTCGTATTGTTCGCTTACTTGAACAACATCCACCACAAGCGGGTGAAGATATCTATTTATCCATTAATCTCAAATTACAACTCTATATTGAATCACTGCTTGCTGGCCGTAAAGCATCGGTTGTTGCTATTAATCCAAATAATGGTGAAATATTAGCAATGGTATCAAGCCCAAGTTATGATTCCAACGACTTTGTAGGTGGTATTTCAAGTAAGAAATATAGTGAGTTACTTAATGATCCAAGTAAACCACTATTTAACCGTGCCTTGCTCGGTGCTTATCCCCCAGCTTCAACTGTTAAACCATTTATTTCGATAGCAGCATTAAGTGAAGGCGTTGTTTCACCAAAAAGTGTGGTTAACGATCCTGGTTGGTGGCAATTACCGGGTACTGAAAGACGTTATCGAGACTGGTTAAAATGGGGACATGGTCATGTCGATGTATTACGAGCGATAGAAGAATCAGTAGATACCTATTTTTACCAAGTTGCATATGATATGGGGATAGATCGCTTAAATTTATGGATGACTAAGTTTGGTTATGGCCAGCGAACAGGCATTGATATTTCGCCTAGTGAAGAGACACGAGCTGTCATGCCAAGCCGTGAATGGAAATTAAAACGCCATAAAAAATCTTGGTTACAAGGAGACACTATTCCTGTCGGTATAGGTCAAGGTTATTGGACAGCAACGCCAATGCAAATGGCTAAAGCATTAACTACACTAATTAATAATGGTAAAACCTATACACCACACTTTTTATTATATAAAAAGAGCGACATTATCAATACCAATCAAAATCAACCGTTGATTGAACCATCAAAATATATTGAAAAAAACAGTCTTGTTGATGTTAATCCAACCTATTGGGCATTAGCAAAAGAAGGTATGCACCGAGTAATGTTTGGTGCTCGAGGCACCGCGCGTAAAGTTTATGCAGGCGCTAAATATCAAGCCGCGGGTAAATCAGGTACTGCTCAAGTTTATGGTTTAAAAGAAAACGAAACCTATAACGCACATAGAATACCTGAACATTTACGCGATCATGCTTTATTTATTGCTTACGCACCTTACGATAAACCGAAAATAGCCTTAGCGATTGTTCTGGAAAATGGTGGAGGAGGAAGCTCCAACGGTGGTGCAGTCGCACGTAAGATACTAGATTATTATCTTGAAGGTGATAACTCAACGGAATTAAACGATGAATCACCTAATACAGGACATGAAGATTAATGATGAATAATATTAAGAAATCTTTTTGGCAAAAGATACATATCGATCCGCTTTTTTGCTTATTTATCTCTTTACTACTTGGTTATAGCCTTTATATTCTATGGAGTGCTAGCGGCCAAGATATAGATATGATGCAAAAAAGAGTGATCCAAATATTACTTGGTTTTTTTGTGATGATTGTCTTTGCACAGTTTTCACCAAGAAGTTATGAACAGTGGGCACCTTATCTTTATATTGCCTGTATTTTTATATTACTATTGGTTGATATTTTTGGCTACACCAGTAAAGGCGCTCAACGCTGGTTAGACTTAGGAGTTATTCGTTTTCAACCCTCAGAAATTGCTAAAATTGCTGTTCCTTTAATGGTAGCTAAATTTATTCATCGTGATGGTTGCCCTCCACCACTAAAAACGACCTTACAAACATTAGCTATTATCGGTGTGCCAACACTATTGGTGGCAATGCAACCCGATTTGGGAACTGCTATTTTAATTGTCATGTCTGGTATTTTTATTATCTTTTTGGCTGGTATTAATTGGCGATTTATTCTTGTTGCTTTGATATTGTTGGCTATCTTTGTACCGATTATGTGGTTCTACTTAATGCACGATTATCAACGTGAACGAGTATTAACGCTAATTAATCCTGAACGTGACCCTAATGGTACTGGCTATCATATTCTTCAATCTAAAACAGCAATTGGATCAGGTGGAATATGGGGCAAAGGCTGGCTAGAAGGTACCCAGTCACAGTTAGAATTTTTACCTGAACGCCATACTGATTTCATTTTTTCAGTCATCGCAGAAGAGTTTGGTTTTATTGGCTCGATTATTTTGCTAGTCTTATTCTTATGCTTAATAATTAGAGGTTTGATTATTGCTTCTCAAGCACAAACGACTTTTGGCCGAATCCTTTCTGGTGGTTTAATTTTGGTCTTTTTTGTCTATGTATTTATTAATATCGGTATGGTCAGTGGAATATTGCCAGTAGTTGGTGTACCATTACCACTAATAAGTTATGGTGGCTCATCATTAGTCGTTTTAATGGCAAGTTTTGGCATTATGATGTCTATTCACACTCATCGATATATGTTATCTAAAAATATTTAACGGAATTTTTATAAATGAAAAAGAAATTTAAATTATCTTTTGGATTATTAGTGCTCGCAATATGTTCTTCTGCTTCTGCGGAAATGGCTTTTCCTATACCGGCTATTCCACAACTAGATGCTGAAGCGTATATTTTAATGGATGCCAAATCTGGCGAAATTTTAGCGCAATATAATGCGGAACAACAACGTGATCCAGCAAGTTTAACTAAAATGATGACAAGTTATGTTGTTGGTCAAGCCTTAGAATCAGGCCGAATTAAAAATGATGATATGGTATTAGTGAGTAAAGATGCTTGGGCAACAGGTAACCCAGTATTAAAAGGCTCATCATTAATGTTTTTAGAAGTCGGTAAGACTGTTTCGGTCTCTGATTTAAATAAAGGTATCATTATTCAATCGGGTAACGACGCATGTATTGCTATGGCTGAACATGTTGCAGGTAGCCAAGGTGCTTTCGTTAATTTGATGAATGAATATGCGAAAAAAATTGGATTACAACACACTCATTTTGAAACTGTGCACGGGCTTGATGCACCGGGTCAATATACCACAGCTAAAGATATGGCGTTGTTAGGTCAGGCTTTAATCCGTGACTTACCAAAAGAATATGCAATTTATAAAGAAAAAGAATTTACCTACAATCTTTCTAAACCTCAAATGAATCGTAATGGATTACTTTGGGATACTACATTAAATGTAGATGGCATTAAAACTGGACATACTAACGCAGCCGGTTATAACCTTGTTGCTTCTGCTGTTGATGGTAATACACGTTTAATTTCAGCGGTATTGGGTGGTCGAACATTTAAAGGTCGTGAAGAAGAAAGTAAAAAATTACTTACGTGGGGATTCAGATTCTTTGAAACGGCAAATCCAGTAAAACCCAATGATCCACTCGCGATTGAGTCAATTTGGTATGGTGATGAAAATAAAGTTAAATTAGGTGCGATCAATGGCGCTTATATCACAGTGCCGAAAGGTCGTTCAGCAGATGTTAAAGTGCAATATACCATTGATGATTATATTTATGCACCAATAACCAAAGGAACCTCGGTTGGTAAAATTCAATTTTTATTGGATGATAAAGTTATCAATGAACAATCTTTAGTTGCGCTTGAAAATATTGAGGAAACTGGATTCTTCGGCGGCATTTGGGATTGGATATGTTTACAATTCCATAAATTATTTAATTAATTTTTTCTTAATAACCGCTGTGTGACTTTTGTTTACGCAGCGGTTTTTTATTTTAAGCAAAATTTGATTTTATCAAGCGTTAATTATCTCTAATTTAGGCGTTCAAAAACCCCGTTCCTCAACTTTTTTTACTAAGTAGATACATCAGCAAGATAGATTAAGATTCGAGAAATTGTTGAAAAGATCTGTTCTAAAATTGATTCGACAAACAATGGTAAAGCAGAAAATAGATACGATAACATCGTTAGCCCACATAATAATGTAAGCGGGTAGCCGACCACAAAAATTGATAGTTGTGGTGTAAATCTATTTAATAAGCCCAATGACAGATTAATAATAAGTAATAATGTCATTAATGGTAATGCCAACATAATACCGTTATTAAATAATAGACCCGTTATTTCGATTAAGGCTAAATAGCCGTTTTGTTTTAAAGGATAGACCGTAATAGGAATGATATCAAAACTGTTAGCTAATCCGTAAAGTAACCATAAATGACCATCTAAGCTAAGAAATATCAACATAGCAATAATATTAATTAAACGTGATAATACCGAGGTTGATGGACCGCTGATAGGATCATAAAAAGTGGCCATTCCTAATCCCATTTGCATACTAATTAACTCCCCCGAAAATCTAACCGTCATAAAGGTAAGTTGTATTGCAAAACCAATTAGGATGCCAATCATGATTTGCTGAGCAATAATCCAGATGCCCATTAACGAATAAAGGGTAAGGTTGTCGTCTAACTTTGGTAAAGGTAACACAATGACAATAAGTATTGCTAAACCTATTTTTACACGGTTTGGTACTTCTTTTTCGCCAGTGATTGGTGCGACCATAATTAAAGCTAAAATACGAACAAAAGGGAGAAAACTTGATTGAACCCAAGCAAAAAAATCAATATTCAATAGATCGACAATAGCTAAATCCATTAAGGTTAACTTGTTAGGTTGGGAATGCTAGTGATGACAAGGCGAATATAGTCGATCATTGTGGTTAGCATTGATGGACCTAAAATAATTAATACTAGAATAACAGCCAAAATTTTTGGGATGAAAGATAACGTCATCTCATTAATTTGGGTTGCTGCTTGTAGTAAACTGATAATTAATCCTGTAACCAGTGCCGCTATTAATAAAGGACCAGCAAGCGATGCTGCAACCTTGATGGCTTGTATGGCGAAATGGCTAATATATTCAGATGGCATTATATTCCTTTACTTTAACTAAAAAAACTTTGTGCTAACGAACCTAATAGTAAGTGCCAGCCATCAGCTAATACAAACAACATAATTTTAAATGGTAGAGATACCGTTGCTGGTGGGACCATCATCATCCCTAACGCCATTAAGGTACTGGCGACAACTAAATCAATTACTAAGAAAGGAATAAACAGTGTAAAGCCAATTTGAAAAGCGGTTTTGAGTTCACTAACGATAAAAGCCGGCACCAAAATTCGTAGTGGGATATATTCACGAGTTTGAATTTCATTCGTATGAGACATATTTACAAATAACCCTAAATCGCTTTCACGAGTCTGAGAGAGCATAAATTCACGAAGCGGTTTTGTTGCTTCATTTAACCCTTCTTGCATGGTGATTTGTTGTTTCGAATAAGGCACATACGCCTCTTGATATATTTTATCGAGTGTTGGTGACATGATAAAAAATGTCATAAATAACGCAATGCCTATTATCACTTGATTAGGTGGTGCAGATTGTGTGCCAAGTGCACTTCGCAATAATCCTAATACAATAATGATCCGAGTAAAACTCGTCATTAGTAGTAGAATAATAGGGATAAAAGTGAGTAAAGTTAAAAAGACTAAGGTTTCAACAGGTAAAGACCAACTTTGTCCTTCTTGATAGGGTGTTTGAGAAACAATTGTTAATGGTGATAATTGAGCAAAACTACATTGACTAAAAAACAGTACGTTTAGCAAAATAATATGTATTAACCGCACTATCTTACCTCTTGTCTAACACAGATTGTAATATCTGATTAAACAGGTTACTTTTTGACAATTGCTCAACCTCAGCGGGCTCAGCTAATAACATTTCAGTGCGTTGTTCATTTATGGTGTGCAGTAATGTCATTTGTTGTGCAGTAACACCAACTACCAGTAATTGATGATCAACATAAACCAGAAGAATGCGCTCTTTAGCACTTATATTATAAGTTGCTTTAATATCAATGAATTGTTTGGTAGACTTTTTCCAACCAATTCGTTTTATTATCCATGCTAAAAATAAGATAACAGCAATTACACAAAAAAATGCCATGCCGATCTGGCTATATAGGCTTGATTCTACTGGAATGGCGGATAAAGTTTGGGTCATGGTTATCTCATTTTTAACGGCTTAATCTACGAACACGTTCTGATGGCGTAATAATATCGGTAATTCGTACTCCATAATTATCTCCAACTACAACGATTTCACCTTGCGCAATTAAATAGCCATTAATAAGGATGTCTAAAGGTTCACCAGCTAAGCCGTCTAAGGCTATAACTGAACCCTGAGTTAAATTTAAAAGATCTTTAATGGCCATTTTGGTTCGACCAAGTTCTACGCTTAGATTAACTGGAATATCTAGGATAAGGTTAATATCTTGCTTTTTTACGTCTGTTGGTTGTGGTGAAAGGGTTTCGAAAATAGCTTCTTTCATTACTGATTCATCACTAATATTTAGTTGGCTATCATCACTTGGTATATCACTCATTGAACACTCCTTCATTCAATTGTTCTAAAACTGGATTGCTTATCTGATCTACTTGGATTGCATATTGTTTATTTACGCTACCATAATGACCTTTTAATACTGGTACACCGCCAATGGTGACATCAAGGCTTGTTGGTTTTTCGATATCCAAAATATCACTGACTTTTAATGCTAATAATTTGGCAACAGTTGTTTGAATGTTTGTAAAGTTTGCGACTAACTCAACGGTTGATTGTTTAATACCACTCGTCAGTGAGCTCATCCACACGTTATCATCTTGGTGAGTTTGGTTTTCTATCGGTGGTTTAATTAATAGCTCTTTAATTGGTTCAACCATTGCATAAGGAATACATATGCAAAATGTTCCTTTAAAATTACCAATTTCGACTAAAAATGATGAAGTTAACACAACATCGTCAGGCGAGCTGGTAATGTTGGTAAATTTGCTTTCTACTTCAGAGCGGATGTATTCGGTTTCAATATTGTATACATCAATCCAGGAGCTTTGATAAGTTGTTAAAGCAAGACTTAATACTCGTCGAATAATCTCTTGCTCAGTATGAGTAAACTCTCGTCCTTCAGTATCAACATTAGTAGTATGGCCATCCCCACCAAAAAGAGTATCAACAACAATAAATACTAATTCAGGTGAAAATGAAAATAAGCAACTTCCCCGCAAAGGGTTAAGATGAACTAAATTTAAATGATTGGTTGCTGAAACATGTGAAAACTCTTTAAACGTTTTGGGTTCAATGGGTGAGGTTATAACATCAGTATTTCGGCGTAATAAATTAAATAATCCAATTCTAAATTGACGTGCAAAGCGTTCATTAATAATCTCTAACGCGGTTAGTCTTTCAGGGATAAAGCTATGTTTAACTGATATATCATAAGGCTTAACTTCAGTCCGTTTACTTTGTTGTAAATGATAATTTTGCTCAGCATCATTTTTTATGCTGGCTGAATTATTTTGTGAATGCAAAGATTCACTTTTATCGGTATTAGGTTGAAGCTTATCAGACATGATAATTACCTTACAATGAAATCAGTAAATAGAACTTCATCAATTTTTACTGAATGTTTTGCATCATATTGGCGAGATAATGCCATTTTTATCTGCTCTTGTAATTCAAGTTTGCCTGACTCTTTCTTTAAATTATTAACGTACTGTTTTGAAGTTAACAAAAGTACGTCACTTCTTACTTCAGGAAGATAATCTAATAAAACGGTTTTTTGTTCTTCATCAGCGACGCGTAACACCATACCAACGTATAGAATTTTATTGATTTCTAAATTTTCTTTAGATGGTGGAAGTGAAATTGTGAAAGGTTTTAATGTTAAAAAAACCGGTGATAACACTTCTGGTTCTACATGGGGCGTCGTTTTAGGAGAATCTTGTAACCATAAATAAGCAGCAAAACCTGTTGCTAAAAGGGTAATTAAAATAAGTACTAGATTTAAAATACTTATTTTTTTCTTGGTAGTTTGCATATTTATTATTGTCTCAATGAAAATTAATGAAATGTCTATTTAAATAGCCAAAAATTACCAAAATAATAAATCATGCTTTGAGAATTAATTGGAAGAATAGGCAGTAAAAATATGACCTATTCAACCTTTTTAATCTCTAGCTATCAAAACGTAGTACTGTTTCAATTACTATTATTTAGGCAAAAATACTTAATCCTGATTGAACAATGTTTGATGGATGATCAAGTTCATGAAGTGTTTGATTTTTATCGTCCATTAATTGTTCTATTTCAAACTCTTGTTTATAAGGTGATGAGGAGTCATTCATCATTGAAAAATCACTAATATCGGTCTGCTCTAACATAATACCTTGTTCTTCCAATGAAGTTCTTAATTGCGGTAAAGCTGATTCTAACACGCTTTTAACCATATTATGTGCAACAGCCATGTGAAGGTTCATTTTGTCATCAACTATTGCCAATTTAATATGTAGCGAACCCAATTCTTCAGGATGTAATTTGATTTCCGCATTTTGGATACCTTGACGACAAACGAGACTAATTTTTTCGTTTAATGTTTTTTGCCATTCAGTAATATCCATTGGCATAGGTAAATTTATATTTAACGTTTTTTGACTTTCAATTAATGGTGTTGATGTGGTTAATTGATTTGGGCTATGGACTAGTAATGTAGGTTCTTGTTCAAAGTGGTTAATATCAAAATTGGTGATAGGTAAATCGATATTATTATTTTGAGTATTAGTAAGAGTTGGTAATGGTTGATTTGAGGTTTTAACTGAATTTATATTGGTTGATATATAATGTTCATCATTCGTTAGCAAGCTTGTTTGTTCATTTGCTTTAATGATCACTTGTTCACTACTATTAATAATAGTGAGTATTTCTGCTGCTTTTTCATCTACATTGAGTGTTATATCATCAGAAATTGGTGCCTTTAAAAGTATATCATTAGCTGTAGTATTAATTTTTAATTCACGTATTGCTGGCTGTTCAGTATGATTATGCTCATTATTAATTATAGGCTGTTCTTCGACTTGCAAAGTTAGTGGAAATAGTGTGAATAATTCATCACTATCTTCCTCTTCTTGATCATCTAATTGATGATCGAGTTTGTTCTCGAAAATATTAGCTTTGGCTAGGCTATTATTTTCGCCTTGTTTTTCATTAAACTGTAATAAAAGCTGAAAAAAATCGTCTTCAATAATTGATACTTCATTCAATTCTATAGGTGATATTAATGGGATATCACTAAATTGATTAATATTCATTCAACATTCTCCTTGCTAACTGCTGCTGTGCAAATTCATCGGTTAATTTTTGTTGTAAACGGCTTTGCTGTAGCAGTAGTTTTTTATCTTGTTTATCCAATAATGTGGTGTAAGTATTGAGACTTTTTTGTGATTGATTTAGCTCATTGGTAATCTGTTTTTGTTTAATTTCTAAAGTTAACAATAACTTTTTTTGTTGTGTGATCCCTTGCTCAATAGCAGTAATAAAAGCATTAAAATTGTTCAGTTCTGATCCTGTAATGCCAACTGATAACGCTTTATTTAAGCGCTGTTGGTACTCATTATAGTAATCATTCAATACATTTAGTTGTGATTGAGCATTACGCTTATTATCATGCGCATTTTTTAATTTAATCAATTTGTCGTCGACTGATTTTTCAGCTAACTTTTTTAATGTTAAAAAGGCAAATTTACCATTATATTGATTGGCCATTGTTCTTTCCTAAGTTTGAATCAACAATTCTTGCTAACTGTTGATAAGCGTCTTGATAACTACAATGTTCATAAATTCCTTGTTGTAAAAATTGTTGCATAGCAGGAAAAAGCGTTATTGCCTTATCTAATAAAGGATCGGTTCCTGCTACATAAGCGCCAACATTAATTAAGTCACGATTACGTTGGAAACTTGAAAATAATTGCTTAAATAACCGTGATTTTTTTTCGTCTTTGGTTAGTTCTGTCATCACGCGACTTATTGATGCTTCAATATCAATAGCTGGATAATGACCTGATTCGGCAAGAGAACGGGATAAAACAATATGTCCGTCGAGAATTGCTCTAGCTGAGTCAGCGATAGGATCTTGCTGATCATCACCTTCGGTTAGCACGGTATAAAAAGCGGTAATAGCGCCTTTGCCTTCAGCGTCATTACCGGCTCTTTCAACTAATGCTGGTAATTTTGCAAATACTGAAGGAGGATATCCTTTAGTCGCTGGTGGTTCACCGATGGCTAAGGCTATTTCACGTTGTGCCATGGCGTAGCGTGTTAATGAATCCATAATGAGTAATACATTAAATCCTTGGTCACGAAATTTTTCAGCAATTTTAGTCGCGTAGGCTGCACCTTGTAGACGTAATAATGGCGATACATCAGCAGGCGCGGCAACAACAACAGATCGAGCTAAGCCCTCTTCACCTAAAATATTTTCAATAAAATCTTTTACTTCTCGACCTCGCTCACCGATTAAACCAACCACAATAATATCGGCTTTGGTGTATCTTGCCATCATGCCAAGTAAAACACTTTTACCAACGCCTGAACCTGCAAAAAGCCCCATTCGCTGACCTTGACCAACGGTTAATAATGCATTGATTGCACGAATGCCAACATCGAGAACTTGATGAATTGGTGTTCGGGTTAGCGGATTTAGTGTTTTATTAATTAATCCTTCATATTCGATATCTTCAGGTAATGGTTTGCCATCGAGAGGTTTTCCCATTGCATCGACAACTCGGCCTAATAACCCCATACCAATTGGTAAAACTTTGTGGCTAAAATGTGTTAAATCATATTGTGATGTATAAACTCTTGCATCGAGTAATATACCGTCTGTTGATTCAAACGGCATGAGGTATAGTGTTTTTGCTTTAAAACCAATTACTTCACACTCAACCGCTTGGATTTTGCCATCTAATTGTCGTTCAACAAAACAGTTGGATCCTAATGGTAGTTTTAAACCAATAGCTTCTAGAACAAGACCAGACGCTTTAACCAATCGACCATATTGACGAATTAAAGATGTAGACTCTAATTTCTGTTTAGCACTATCAATTTTAGTTGCCCATTGCGTACAAAAGCTCACCTTAACGCTCATCTCCATGCACTGTGTCAGAAATAATTTGCCAGTGATTGGTTATACTTGCGTCGATCTCATTTGTTTCAGTAAATATTTTGCAGCCACCTAATTCTATATTTGCATCGGCAATAAATTGCCATTCATTTTTTAGTTGATCATCTAGTTGTGGCTCTAGCCATAAAAAATCATTCGGATTGATTCGAACCACAATCGGTGCAATTGTATTTTGTTCAATTAATGACTTGATCGAATGCATTAATTGTTTTTGTTTTACTTTGGATAACGAACCAACAGTTTTTTCAGCGGCAAGTAAAGCGAGATCAAATAGCTTTGGTACAATTTTTTCATCAATTTGATTAATTGACTGCTGAAAATGAATTGCTAGATTTTTGATGGATTCAACAGTATTTAATTTTTCTTCGTTTATCTGTTGTTCTATTTTCTCCAGGCCTTCTTGTTGGCCTATTGTTAACCCTTCCTCATACCCTGTTTGTTTACCAATATTGAAACCTTCTTCTTTACCTAGATTAAAACCTTCTTGATAGGCTTCTTCTCGTGCTTGTTGTTTGATATTTTCAAGTTCTAGCGTTATTTCAGGGCTATTAATATCAATAAAATTGGTATCGGCCTCATCGACTATTTCAAGTTCTGGTTCACACTCTTCTTGCTCATCGGTTTCAGGAATGAGTGGTGATGATTCTGCTAAATCTTGAAAGTGTAATGGTTTCCAAGTTAAGGTATTAGCTTGATTATACATATTCATCATCACCGCTACTTAAGATCATCTCACCGGTTTCAGCTAAACGACGAGCAATAACCAAAATTTTCTTCTGTTCGGTTTCAACTTGTGACAAGCGCACTGGTGGTCTGTTTTCTAAATCTTCACGTAATATAGATGCAGCACGTTGCGACATATTCGATAATAATTTTTCCCGTAATGGTTCTGTCGCACCTTTCAGGGCAATAATTAAGGTTTCATTATCCACATCTTTGAGTAGACGTTGGATACTTCTATCATCCACATCAACCAGATTTTCGAATAAGAACATTTCATCAATGATTTTTTGAGCTAACTCATTGTCATAATCACGTAATGCATTGATAACCAATTCTTCTTGTTGTGATTTCATCAGGTTGATGATTTCTGCTGCGGTGCGGATACCCCCCATATTATTAAGCTTAATATTTTGTCCATGTAGTAAAGTTGATAACGATGTTGATAATACCTCTAACGCTGAAGGCTCTACTCCACCGAAGGTTGCAATACGTAGCATTACATCATTACGCAGATCATCATCAAATAGATTTAATATCTCAGCAGCTAAGTCACGATTTAAGTGAACTAAAATTGTGGCGATAATTTGTGGATGCTCTTTCTTAACCAAATCAACAGCTCTGGCCGCATCAACAAAGTTAAGCATTTTTAAGCCATCGGTAGTATCTTCAATATCGGTATCTAATAGTTCATCAAGTAGACGGCTGGCTTTATCACTACCAATTGATTTTTCGAGAACTTTTCGTAGATAGCCATTAGTATCGGTATTTAATACGGCACAATCATCAAGTGTGGTTTGACACTCATTAAGAATATTTTTGAGTTGTTCTTGTGTTAATTGTGGCAATCCCATCATGGCACTACTAATTTGTTGTACCTCTTTATGGTCTAAAAATTGCATTACTTTTGCAGCTAATTCTTCACCTAAAATCATTAAAATTGTCGCTGCTTTTTGAGATTCACTTAAATTCATTACTCGGTGTCCTTCTTATTCATCCAACCACGAATAATGAGAGCCATTACACGAGGATCTTTTTCGACAATTTTTCGGATGTATTGCTGTTGTTGCATATTATCTTCAAAAATTTTCTGTTGCAGTTTACTGTGTGCTTTATAATCAAGCTTATCTTCAGCGCCCATCGTGCCGTCAGATTTATCCGTATTGAGGTATTGTCTTTGAATCTTAATCCATACCGAACGCAGTACTTTTCGCCATGCATACCATATTATTAAGATATAAATTAGATATTTAATTGCCGTTTTCAGCATGTCGTAAACTTCATGTTTTTGTAAAAAGGTGATGGCGTCATTTTCATCATCTATTTGATCTGTAAATTTCAAATTTGCCACCGTTAATGAATCACCACGCAAGTCTGAAAATCCCATAGCTTGACGTGCTAGCGCCTCAATATGAGTAAGCTCTTCTTTATCGAGTTTTACCCATTTTTCGACCGCTTCATTTTTTTGATTTTCTTCATTTGACGATGCAACTTCATTGATTGTCGCAAATTTGTAATTAACTAGAACCGCGACAGATAAGCGCTTGATACGACCTTCAGGAATTTTGCTATGAATAATTTGACGATTAACTTCAAAGTTCAACGTATTATTGGATTGTAAATGATACATTTTTTGCTTGTCGTCTTTATCTTTTGCTTCATTCTCTCCATCAATTGGTGCACTTGGTGTTGGTACTGGTTGGTTAGATAAAGCCCCTGGTACACCACCAATAGCATTGCTTGATGCTAATTGACGGTTTTCAACTTGCTGCTTACTGCGAATGGTTTGATTGTTAACATCGCTATTAGGATCATAGATTTCGGATGTTGATTCCTGACGGCTAAAGTCAATGTCAGCATTAACTTGAACTTTAACATTTTGTTTACCTAAAATCGGTATAATGATTTTTTCTACGCGTTCACGCACCAAATTTTCGATTCGTTCACTATATTCTAATTGGGCAACATTAACGTTAGTATCGCGGTATTTTTCTCCAGTCAATAAATTACCGTTTTGATCGATGATAGTGACTTTATCCGCTTGTAATTCCGGCACACTACTTGAAATTAGATGGATAATAGCGTCAATTTGACCTTGAGATAGCGAGCGACCAGGTAATAAAGTTAATGCGACTGATGCAGAAGGGAATTTTCTTTCTCTAACAAATAAAGAGGGTTTTGGCATAGCTAAATGCACTCTGGCATCATCAACACTACTAATGATTGAAATTGTTCTAGATAATTCGCCTTCTAATGCTCGTTGATAATTGATTTGTTCATTGAACTGGCTCATTCCAAAGCTTTCTTTATCAAGCAGTTCAAAACCGATAGCACCGCCTTTAGGTAAACCTTGTTGAGCAATTCGTAGGCGAGTATCATAAATTTTATTTTCGGGAATTAAGATCGTTGTACCGGATGATGAAAACTTATAAGGAATATTCATCTTATCAAGTTGGCTAATGATTTCACCGCCATCTTTATCATTCAAATTACTAAATAGCACACCGTAATCATCACTCTTAAGCCATAAATAGGTGATACTACTTATAGCTATTACGATCACTCCTACAATAAGGAGCAGCATTTTTCGATTTTGTTTTAATTGATTGATAAATGGTAACTTATTCAATATTGATTCGCCTTTGTTACCTACTGACTGGCTATCCATATGTATCCTAATTCTAAACAGGTTAGATTAATTCTAGGGTCTATTATCTGTGTATTTATAAAAATCAATAGCTAAAAAAGCACATGCTTTACCCTTTAGTTATCGCTTTTAGATTGTTATCTTTGTGATAATTTAAGCGGTAATTTTATTAAGATGAATATAATTAATATGATGAACAGTATCGAGGCTTTTAATCCGGCAACTAAATTGGATTTTTCTTCGAATCAACAGGTAAGTAAAGAGCAAAATTTTGTTGCTGAATTAAAAATGGCATTAGATAAAATTAGCCAAACTCAAATTGAGGCAAGTAAGCAAGCTAAAGCTTTTGAAATGGGTGAACCTAATGTTTCATTAAATGAAGTAATGGTTAATATGCAAAAATCTTCGGTTTCTTTGCAATTTGGCGTGCAAGTTAGAAATAAGTTAGTAGCGGCGTATCAAGAAATCATGAATATGAATGTTTAACTTATTAATTATTTTATTTGTTTAAAAATCGTCATTCATCAACTGCCAATTTTTATCAAAAATTGGCTTTCATCTATTTTGTTAAAAAGATTGTTAAAAAGTCAGCCTATTATTCACCTTTTATAACTTTATCCAGTTTAAATTAATAATAAAAAAAGTTTGAGGAGCGGGGTTTTTGGCACTTTAAAATCGCTAAAAACCCCGCTCCTCAATTATTTTTAGTCTATTTTTTTGATTACTTAGTGAATTATGCTAGGTTGGCAATTTTTTGGTAACTGTCTATTTTATTTTGATAATTAACCTGCTCGCCAATGAGTCTGGTAAGTTCATCATGCCGTAGATGTATTAATTGTTCTAATTGCTCTTGATAACCCAAAATATTATTGATATACATTCGAATCATATCTTGCTGTGGTGATGGTATCGTATCAATTAGTTGGATATCTTTAGATAATTGGTGGTATTGAGCTTGCCAGCTGATTAATGATTCCCAGTTTTCTTTTTGTGCATTAATTAGCATTTGCTCAACAACATAATTAAGCTTTTCATATTGTTCTAATAATAAATTATTATTTAAAACTGATATTCCCATAACTATGCTATCTCCCGCCAAGCTTGAGCAATGTTATCAAGCAAATTAAAACAGACTTGCAGTTTGTCTTTATCATTATGTAAATTGGCTAAAACCAACTGCTGACTGATGTATTGATATAATTGATCTAAATTTTCGGCAATTTCACCACCTTGCTCTAGATCAAGTGAACTCTTAAGTCCATTATCTATAATATTAATTGCTTTCGAAATGGCTTGCCCTTTGCCTGCAATATTCCCTTTTTCTATATATAACTCAGCTAAACGAATAGCATTAAGTGCGCCCTCGAATAATAAAACAATAAGCTGATGTGGCGAAGCCTGATTAACACTCGTTTCTAAATTAACTTGCTTATAAGCTTGAACTCCCATTTTTATATTCCTTATTTTTTCATGTTCGCCATCATTTCGAATTGTGTGGTTAAGTAATTGCTCATGCCATTTAATTCATTGATCAAGATATCTAATTTAGTAAACTGTACACGATAACGTTCAATAGTTTGCTCAATAGAGTTGTTAACTTGATCATAGCGTTTATCTAATGATTTTAAGGTTGAGTTTAAGCCGTTAGTTGCGGTATCAATCATGCCATCACTATCAATGAAGCTACTCACTTTGGCACATACTTCGTTAGCTATGCCTGTCGTTTCACCATCACCAATAAATAGCATGGCGACTGCTTCACTGTTTTCTTTGAGGGCTTTTTCTAATTCGTTTTCTTTAATAATTAGCTTGCCATTACTATCCATATTGATACCGATTTGAGCCAATACAGAGATTTCACCAGCTTGACCTTTCGAAAAGATAGATCGGATACTTTGATCTATATTACGTAGTGTTGAATCACCAACCAGTGGTCCATTATTACTATTTAATTCATCTGAATTGGCATCACTAGCAGTAAATTGAGTTAAGGTTGATATCGTTGATTGTAATTGATTAAATGCCTCCACCCACTCTTTAAGTGCCTCTTGGGTTTTTTCGTTATCTGCGTTAATAGTTAAATTTTGCGATGTGGTGGTTACTGCTTTTAAAGTGATATCAACGCCAGGGATGACATCTTTAACGGTATTTGATGCACTATTGACGGTAATACCATTAAAACTAAATTTAGCATCTTGCGCTTTAGCGACTTCGCTCATTGCTGATGAATCAGCTTGATTAATATCAAAACCAACTAATGAATTGAGTTTTTCATCATCGGATGATATTGAAGTTATCGTTTGTTGTTCACCTGTTTCTTTAGATGTGATAACCAGTTGATAGCTATCGGTTCCTGAACGAACAATTGTAGCATTAACTGGAGATTCACTGATTGAGCCATCTTCATTAACCACTTTAGCTTGGTTAATTGCATTTGCGATTGATTCTAAGGATGTTTCATCTTTGCCTAAAGTGACATTTAATTTTTGACCATTAGCTTGTTCGATGGTGATTGTTCGCGTTTCATTATTGTTACCTAACGCTGTTTGTTTATCGTTTATTGTATTAGTAGCAACGCTGTGTGCGCTAGCAAGTTGTTGCACACTCACTGCATAATTACCTAATTGAGCATTGCTACTTACGTTAGTAGTAAAGTAGTTGTCATTGCCCGATACCGTTCTAGCTTGGAACAGCTCTTTTTTTTGTAGTTTTGCTGTTGCGCTATTAAATGTTGATAATGCACTTTTTAATTTGCCAAAACCGCTTATTTTATTATTAATTGTTTTTTGCTGTGCTTTTATTGGCGTAAGACGGTTTTTTTCTACCGCTTCTAATTGATCTAATACTTCATTTAAATCAATACCAGAACCAATCCCCAATATACTCATTGCCATGTTTTATTATCCTATTATAAATTCTTTCATCTCTTGTTTTATCGACTGATGTAATAAAAAGTTTAGATATTTTTACTAATAAATAATTAGGTTTTGGCAATGCATATATTGCTAGACGATTTTATCTATTCAAAAACCAGTTATTTATTTAGTTATCAATGTTATATCCATATCAATTTTGCACTGTAAAAAGATGTAGGTGACATATCGCTACTGGAGTTATAAATTATCTTTTTAATCAATGAACTTTGATATTTTAAAGTGTTAAAAGCTAAATGTTTTTAAGGATGGTGGGCGTTATTTAAAAATAAAATTAAGTAGTGATCTTTCTAATATAATTTCTATTATTAGTAAATATGTTGCAATTATTTAAATAGATAGGAGTTTCGGCACTTTTGCTGCGGCCTTTATTAAATAAGGCTATCAACTGTTTTTTACCGATTAATTTACATATAAAAATGTATTAGGACCTCTGAGCGTTTTATCAAACTTAATTAGTTATTCGGTTTTATTCGACGACATAAAATAAAAATAAAAAAAAATATTAAAGTTTCTTTTTTTAATACCGATAACTAAATCATCAGCAAAAGTATTGAATAA
>NZ_LZGP01000003.1:0-6982 GCF_001690445.1 Gilliamella sp. wkB195 | reverse complement strand
CCTATTTATTTTTTTGAATATCAAATCCATTAGTGGTGAGTGTAAAGAGAGAGCTTTTATCAATTCAGATGATTTTTAGCTTACTATCTATTTTACACGTATATCCCTTTTATTATTCTTCGACTGGTACCTTTCTACAATCCAGCTGGCACAAAAGTGCAAAGACACTCAGCTTAATTTTATGATGTGTACAGGTATTAAATGCTAAAACACGTGTTATTTTATTGCTAATATTACAATTCTATACTCTTTATAAATTATAGGTTATTTTAAATATAACTTTAAGTTATAAGCACCTAAATAATTGTTATTTATTACTCCGAATATTTTATTGATAGACTTAACCCCTATACAAAGTCCAATGGAGGATAATAACAATGAAATTTTTAACTAAATCACTGACGGTGGTTGCCTTAATCAGCTCAATATTCGTTGCGAGTTCAGCCTACGCCGATCGCTTAGATGATATAGAAAAACGCGGACAGATCAAAATAGCGGTATTTGACAGTAATCCTCCGTTTGGATTTATTGATGAAAAAACTAATAAAATTGCTGGGCTTGATGTTGATTATGCTAATGAAATTGCTAAAGCATTGAATGTAAAAGTCGAACTTGTTCCAACTAATCCAGCCAACCGTATTCCTTTGCTAACCTCACAAAAAGCAGATCTGATTGTAGCAAACTTTACGGTGACTGATGAACGAGCTAAAACAGTCGATTTTAGTTTGCCTTATTTTGCTACTGGTCAGAAGTTTGTGGCTAAAAAAGGATTCCTAAAAACAGCAGAAGATCTTAAAAATCTTCGTATAGGTGCCGATAAAGGTACAGTGATGGAAATTACTCTACGTGAGAAGTACCCAACTGCTAAAGTAATCTCATATGATGATACACCTTTTGCTTTTGCAGCATTACGCAATGGTGTTGTACAAGCTATTACTCAAGATGACGCAAAGTTAATAGGTTTACTTGCTAATGTTCCAGAAGAACAACGAGCTGCTTTTGAAATATCTCCATTTAGTATAACTCAAGAATATCAAGCTGTAGGTATTCCAAAAGGGGAAACCCGCTTGAAAGAAAAAGTTGACCAAATATTATTAAAGCTTGAAAATGATGGTGAAGCGTTAACTATCTATAACCGTTGGTTTGGACCTGATACAAATTCAGCCATGCCTCGTGGTGATTTCAAAATAGGTAAAGGTCAATAAATAATGTATGAGCAATTACTGGAACCCCGTTATTTATGGTGGTTGTGGGATGGTTTTTTAGTCACTATCGCTATTTCAGTTTTAACTATCATTCTCTCTACAATATTTGGTTTTTTGCTAGTTATTGCTCAACAAAGTCATATCAAAATTATCAAAGGCGTTGTAATTAGTTATAACGCTATTTTTCGTTATTCTCCATTGTTACCGCAGCTTTTTTTCTGGTATTTTGGTATAGGTAATTTGTTACCTGTAGAATTTAAAATGTGGCTATTTGATGAACCGCAAATCCAGCTGTTTTTTTTCTCTGTAAAAATGCCTTCTTTTGAATTTATTATTGGTTTAATTGGATTAACATGTTACTCCAGCGCTTTTATTGCTGAAGAATTTCGAGCAGGAATTTTGGGAATAAGCAATGGTCAAGAACAAGCATCATTAGCTTTAGGTCTTACACGTTGGCAAAGTATGCGGTTTATTATTTTACCTCAAAGCATTCGTATCGCATTTCCTCCGTTAATTGGTCAATATATGAATATCATCAAAAATTCCTCTTTAACAATGGCTATTGGGGTGTTGGAACTATCTTATGTTTCACGTCAAGTTGAAACCGAATCGCTGAAAACATTTCAGGATTTTGCGATAGCAACATTTTTATATATTTTAGCCATTGTTATTGTTGGGACACTAGGCAATATTTATCAATCAAAGCGATTAAACAGGGTCTAATTTTTTATGGATTTTAAAGGTTTTGAAGTAATTTGGAATAATTTAGATTACCTAATGTGGGGTAATTTCCCAGGCGGTATTGTGTTGACTCTTTTGATGAGCTTAGCTGCTATTATCTTTTCGTCTATTTTAGGTATTTTCGCTGGTATTGGTCTCACTGTTTGCAAAGGATTTTTACGTCAACTTTTAGTTGTCGTATTAGGATTTTTAAGAGCGATTCCCGTTATTATGCTGATATTTTGGACTTATTTTTTGTTGCCAGTGCTATTGAATGTTGATGTGCCAGCTATTACAACAGTTATTTTTGCTTTATCTTTAATTGGTGGCGCATATATTGGTCATTCCGTATATGCGGGAATGGTAGCTATTGCTAAAGAACAGTGGCAAGCGGCTTTTTCGTTAGGTTTAAATAAAAGACAAGTCATCATTTTTGTTATTCTTCCTCAAGCATTAAAAATGATGCTGCCTTCATTTGTTAATCAATGGGTATCATTAATTAAAGATACGTCTTTAGCTTATATAGTGGGTGTTGCAGAATTTACATTCATTGCTACCCAAATTAATAATCGTAGTATGGTTTATCCTACTGAAATATTTTTATTTGTGATTGTTGTTTATTTTATTATTTGTGCTGCACTTGATTTTACCGTCTCTTTATTGCCGAAATACCATTTGATTACTCGAAAAAATAAACGATAAATATCATTTATTAAATGTTCAAAATCCTTTTTAAGGTTCTTTTAAGCTTTATTGATTAAATTACAACTAAATATTGTTTTTATAGGTCGTTGTATGTTGCTTGATATGAACACTCATCTTTTTTTATTAATTAATGCTCAAGAACAAGCCTCCAAATTATTTATTCTTTTTGCCATATTTTGTGCAAATTATTTAATCTTTGTTCCTATAGTCATATTGGGAATATGTTTTTTATTCAAACCTGTTTATAGACAATTAATCATAAAAATTGCTTTAGGTTTGGCTGTAGCCTTATTTGTAACCTTTGTTATTCGACATCTATTTTATTCTCCACGACCATTTGTTCTTAATATTGGTACGAACTATTTGAATCACGATAAAACGAGTTCTCTTCCTAGTCAGCACGCTGTTTTTATTTGGACTATTTGCTTTTCACTTTATCTAAATTATAAAAAGCAATTTAAAGCATTAACTTATTTATGTACGATTGTTGCATTACTTGTTTGTTGGAGTCGAATCTACTTAGGTGTTCATTGGCCACTGGATATTCTGGTGGGTATGTTGTTAAGTTTTATCTCTGTTTATTTAGTCAAAAAGATATGGTTTATACGCTCAAAAAGTTTTAAATAATTATTCGCTAAATTATAACAATCAAAATGAACTTAAATTTTTTAAAGCATTGGTTAATAAATAGTAAAGCGTATAATAGTTGTAAATGTTATATTTCTCAAATCAAAATCAGGTAACACTATAATGAAAATTCTTATAGTAGAAGATGATAGTTTATTACAAAAAGGTTTATATGACGCGATAACGTCTAATGGCTATGTTTGTGAAGTCGCATCTAATGGCAAGCAAGCTGAGGATCTTATTGAGTTTGCACAGTTTAGTTTAATTATTCTTGATTTAGGTTTGCCTGATTGTGATGGCTTAGAGTTACTCACCCGATGGCGAAAAAAAAATATCGATATTCCTGTACTAATTTTAACCGCTCGCGATACTATCGAAGATAGAGTTGGAGGTTTAGATCTTGGTGCAGATGATTATTTAATAAAACCCTTCGCCTTAACCGAATTGCTAGCCAGAATAAGAGCGTTAATTCGTCGAAATCAAGGAACTGCCGATAATATTGTTAACTATGGTCCAATTTCAATAGATATTAAACTTCAAAAAGCTACTTTAAATAATCAAGAAGTGATATTGACGCCAAAAGAATTTATTTTACTATCTAGATTGATGTTGAAAGCCGGTGAAAAAGTGCATCGAAGTTTATTACAAAATGATCTATATGATTGGCAGAGTGATCCAAGTTCAAATGTGCTTGAAGTTTATATTCACGCCTTAAGGAATAAATTAGGAAAAGATTTAATTAAGACTGTGCGTGGGTATGGCTATCAACTCAATATTAATAATTAGTTATTATTTTAAAATTAATTGAATGGCAAATTTATGATTGAACAGTCTTTGAATAATATTCGACACAGTATCCGTTGGAATCTATTTTTTACTTTGGGTGCAATAATGTTAATTTGCCAAATTATTACGGTATTTTGGTTATGGCATGAGAGTAAAGAGCAAATTGATGTTTTAGTTAACTTAACGTTAAGTCAAAATAAAATAGATGAAGTGGTTGAACATGAAGAATTAGAAGCAATTTTTGCATTATTTTGCTCAGCATTTTCCATGATGGTTGTAACTTTATTTTTGGCCTATAAGGCGATTAAATGGATTACTAAACCCCTTGAGATACTTGAAAAAGATTTAAATAAAAGAACTGAAGATAATCTTAAGCCAATAAAACCAATCAGTAATATGCGTGAAATTAAGTCAATTACTACGGTATTAAATAATTTATTTGAAAGGCTAAATAATACATTATCTCAAGAACGTTTATTTACAGCAGATGTAGCTCACGAGATGAGAACACCTTTAGCAGGTATTCGATTACATCTAGAACTATTAGAAAGTAAAGATAAAATAGATTGCCATGAGTTAATTGAACGAATAGATCGTTTAGTAAATACCGTAGAACAACTATTAATGCTTGCTCGAGCAAGTCAAAAATTTACTCTAGGCCAGTATCAAAAAATTAATTTTCTAGATGATATTCAAATTCCCCTTTTTGATGAATTGACAGAGTTAACAGTACAAAAACAACAAAGTATTGATTGGGAAATTACGGGTAATAATATAATTTTTAATGGTGATGCGACTTTGATTCGTTTACTGATTCGTAATTTGGTTGAAAACAGTTATCGGTATAGTCCAAATGAAAGTAAAATTACTATTAGTTTTTATAAAGATGCTGAAGAAATTGTGATAGCCGTTAAAGATGAAGGGAGCGGTATTGATGAGTCAAAAACAGAAAAGTTAACCCAAGCTTTTTTCAGAATGGATCGTAAACATGATGGAATAGGGCTCGGTTTGAGTATTGTTAATCGTATTACTAAATTACATCATGGCCAATTTACACTAAGAAATCGGCAAGACCAAAAGGGTACGATTGCCGAAGTCAGACTTAATGATTCATATCATCAATTAACTTAGTGATTAATGAATTATGCTTATTTTCTCGAATTAGTGATAATAAAAATCGTTGCCATGTGCGTTCAATTTTGGCTTTTGCAAAAAAGCCTACATAGTTAGCGATAGGAATAAATGTCGAATTACCAATGTTATCAATAATAATTAAGCGATTTTCCTCTGGTGACAAATGCTGAAATAAAATATTTTTACTCTTGATTGTCATAGTAATGATTCTATCTTTCAGCAAGGCTGTTTTTAATGCTTTGAGTGATACAACTAACGCATCATAATTTTGATTAGTTGCTTGTTCGTCGAACAGATAATTTTCTAATGGAATAGAAATTTTTCCATCATAGTCACGAATAAGTTCAAAAACATGACCTTGACCAAAATTAGTCATTACAGGACCATAATATTTTGCTAGCACATCCCATGAGATATTGCGATTTATAAGGTGCTTATAATAGGCAATTTCACGGTTTGTTTCCTCTTCTGCTCCTTCATTATAATTGACTTTGATACATTTATTAGGATCATCGGGGTGATGATAGCATTTTCGGTGTAAACCTTTACTTATATAATCTTTTTCAGCAAGTTGAATTAAGTTTTCCATCAATTTTTATCGTGTTATTTAATATTAGTTAAAAGTGTAGCAGTTACTGTTTTTTCTCGCTACGCTTTTTTTATCATAAATCCTAGCGCTTTTTTAATATTTCTGTATAATATTGCCACCCACGTTACAACAGTGTTTTTCCCAACGCTGTTTTCGGTTGTCAGTATTAGTATAACGACTCGAAGGGGTTAGTTAGTTAATAGTTGCAATCAAAAAGTGTAAATAAATCAAATGATTTATTAACGTGAGATTAATTAAAATTTGGATAAATACAAATGAGTACTTTTTCAGCTAAACCAGAAACAGTTAAACGCGACTGGTATGTTGTAGATGCAGCAGGTAAAACGTTAGGTCGTTTAGCTACTGAAATCGCAAGCCGTTTGCGTGGTAAACACAAAGCAGAATATACACCACATGTTGATACAGGTGACTATATTATCGTTATCAATGCAGAAAAAGTTGCTGTAACAGGCAAAAAACGCACTGATAAAATCTATTATCGTCATACTGGTTACATCGGTGGACTTAAAGAAGCGACTTTTAAAGAAATGATTGAACGTCATCCTGAACAAGTCATCGAAATTGCTGTAAAAGGCATGTTACCGAAAGGTCCTCTTGGTCGTGCAATGTACCGTAAACTAAAAGTTTATGCTGGTAGTGAGCACAATCATGCGGCACAACAACCGCAAGTATTAGATATTTAAGGGGATAGAAGATGGCTGATAATCAATATTACGGTACAGGTCGCCGCAAAAGTTCTGCTGCTCGTGTGTTTATTAAACCAGGTAGTGGAAATATCATTATTAACAAACGTTCATTAGAGCAATACTTTGGTCGTGATACTGCTCGTATGGTTGTTATGCAACCTTTAGAGTTAGTTGAAATGACTGACAAACTTGATCTTTACATCACAGTTAAAGGTGGTGGTATTTCAGGTCAAGCGGGTGCGATTCGTCACGGTATTACTCGTGCATTAATGGAATATGATGAAACTTTACGCTCTTCATTACGTCAAGCGGGCTTTGTTACTCGTGATGCACGTCAAGTTGAACGTAAAAAAGTGGGTCTACGCAAAGCACGTCGTCGTCCACAATTCAGCAAACGTTAATTGCAACGTTACAAATTTGTTTCGAAACCCAGCCTATGCTGGGTTTTTTTTATCGCTATATAATTCTAAACTAACTGCAATAATATTTATTCTATTTTTATTAAATTA
>NZ_LZGP01000002.1:0-118451 GCF_001690445.1 Gilliamella sp. wkB195 | reverse complement strand
ACGCTTTCGCATCTCAGCGTCAGTATCTGTCCAGAAGGCCGCCTTCGCCACCGGTATTCCTCCACATCTCTACGCATTTCACCGCTACACGTGGAATTCTACCTTCCTCTACAATACTCTAGTTAACCAGTTTTAAGTGCAATTCCTAGGTTGAGCCCAGGGCTTTCACACCTAACTTAATTATCCGCCTACATGCCCTTTACGCCCAGTCATTCCGATTAACGCTCGCACCCTCCGTATTACCGCGGCTGCTGGCACGGAGTTAGCCGGTGCTTCTTCTGTAATTAACGTCAATTGATGCACCTATTAGATACACCACCTTCCTCATTACCGAAAGTACTTTACAACCCGAAGGCCTTCTTCATACACGCGGCATGGCTGCATCAGGGTTTCCCCCATTGTGCAATATTCCCCACTGCTGCCTCCCGTAGGAGTCTGGACCGTGTCTCAGTTCCAGTGTGGCTGGTCATCCTCTCAGACCAGCTAGAGATCGTCGCCTTGGTAAGCCTTTACCTCACCAACTAGCTAATCCCATATGGGTTCATCAAATGGCGCATGGCCCTAAGGTCCCATGCTTTGGTCTCTCAACTTTATGCGGTATTAGCAGTCGTTTCCAACTGTTGTCCCCCTCCATTCGGCAGATCCCCATACTTTACTCACCCGTCCGCCACTCGTCATCAAGTGCAAGCACTCATGTTACCGTTCGACTTGCATGTGTTAAGCCTGCCGCCAGCGTTCAATCTGAGCCATGATCAAACTCTTCAATTTAAAGTTTGATGCTCAATAACTGTCTCTGACATAATTCAAATGAATCTTCAGTGTCACTTATCAAGACTTAATTTTTTGAGTCCGTAGACTTTTAATTTTTTGTCTCGCAAGTGCCCACACAGATTGTCTGTTTCTTCTTTTTAAAGAGCTGACAGCTTTAAGTTAACTTCACAATTTCTTACTTCAGTTTGCTGTCTCAAGGGCTGCGTATACTACGCTACACCTTTTTATTCGTCAAGATCTTTTTTTAAAAAATTTGATCTTGTTCACCAACTTCATTATCGTCTGCTTTCGCTGACGCCGTGTCAGTGGATGCGCATTATAGGCACTTCTTTTTTTTTGGCAAGTGAAAAACAGCAATTTATTAATCGTTCGAATAAGCTTTAATCATCCAATACACTAATTCTCTGATATTTATCAAGATTATATTTAGATAATTTTTCCATCAATTTTTCAACTTGTTGGTTACATAATGTGCTTAAGACAATATTGTCTGTTGAAGGTTGTGTTGTAACACTCTTTAGATCAAATCGCTCATTAAGTAATGAATAAACTCGTGAAGCGATCGCATTTCCCGAATCAATAAAAGTCGTATTAGGGAAAAGTAGTTTAAGTTCATCTTTAATAAATGGATAATGAGTACAACCAAGCACAATTGTATCAGGAATGACTGGTAGATTGAGCCATGGCTGCATTAGCATCTCAAGTTGCTGCATATCAACAGCAATGCCTTGTAATTTATTCTCAGCTATATAAGCTAATTCAGATAAACCAAGTAATTTAACATTACAATCAGGAGCAAACTCTTTAATTAAATTACTTGTATATGCTCTTTGAATTGTAGCTTTCGTCGCTAATAACCCAATACATTTATTTGTAGTAATTATGCTTGCAGGTTTAATTGCAGGTACAACACCAACAATAGGAAAAGAAAACTTTGAGCGTAAACTAGGTAAACAAATAGTACTTGCGGTATTACATGCAATGACGGCTAAATTAATTGAATATGATTCTATAATTGTATCTATTATATGACTTACTCGTTTAATTAAAAATTCAGAGGATTTGTCACCATAAGGAAACATCTCATTATCAAAGGCATAGATATACCGTAAATAGGGTATTTTATTGTAAATTTCATTATAAATAGATAACCCACCGATACCCGAATCAAAAACTAATACTGTTGGAGTTTTTTTTACAATATTCATATGCAGTTAACGAAGGTTAAAAAATTAATCGAGCCATATCCTAAATTGATTAAAATTTTATGCAAGCAATTTTGTTTAAGGTAGTACTGGCTTTTTACAGAATAAATCATTAAAATAGACGTCTAGATGGTAAAACTGCCAAACATAAGTATTTCATACGATTATATTTAGAGCATTGCTCTAAATAAGTTAAAGAAGGTAACACATGTCAGAATTTTTATTTACTTCAGAATCTGTATCAGAAGGTCATCCTGATAAAATAGCCGATCAAATATCTGATGCAGTTTTAGATGCTATCTTAGAGCAAGATCCTAAAGCTCGAGTGGCTTGTGAAACTTACGTAAAGACTGGTATGGCATTAGTTGGCGGAGAAATTACAACTTCTGCTTGGGTAGATATTGAAGAATTAACTAGAAAAACGATTAATGATATTGGTTATACCAGCTCAGAAATGGGGTTTGATGCTAATTCTTGTGCTGTTCTAAATGCTATTGGTAAACAATCACCAGATATTAATCAAGGTGTTGATAGGCAGAATCCATTGGAACAAGGTGCTGGTGACCAAGGTATCATGTTTGGTTATGCTACAAACGAAATGCCTAATTTAATGCCTGCAGCAATTAGTTATGCCCATGACCTTATGCAACGCCAAGCTGAAGTGAGAAAAAATGGCACCCTCCCTTGGTTAAGACCTGATGCAAAAAGCCAAGTTACTTTAATTTATCAAAACGGAAAAATCCAAGGTGTTGATACTGTGGTTTTATCAACCCAGCATTCAGAAGGTATTGAACAAAAAGCTCTACATGAAGCCGTCATGGAAGAAATCATTAAACCTACGTTACCAACGGAATGGCTAACTTCAAGAACGAAATATTTTATCAATCCTACAGGACGTTTTGTAATTGGTGGGCCTATGGGAGATTGTGGTTTAACCGGCCGAAAAATTATTGTTGATACCTATGGCGGTGCAGCACGTCATGGTGGTGGTGCGTTTTCTGGAAAAGATCCTTCAAAAGTAGACCGTTCCGCTGCCTACGCAGCAAGATATGTTGCTAAAAATATTGTTGCAGCGGGACTTGCTGATAAATGCGAGCTACAAGTTTCTTATGCAATTGGTGTTGCTAACCCAACATCGATTTATGTCAATACTTTCGGTACTGAAAAAATTGAGCATAATAAAATCATATCGTTAATTAAAGAATTTTTTGATTTAAGACCTTACGGATTAATTCAAATGCTAGATCTCATCCAACCAATCTATCAAAAAACTGCAACTTACGGCCATTTTGGTCGAGATATATTCCCTTGGGAAAAAACAGATAAAGCAGCCATTCTTAGAGATGCAGCAGGATTATAAACGAATTCCAATTTATCTCCATAATCAAGTATTGGCTTGTTTAAGAACTCACTTAACTCAAGCCAATAATATATTAAATACTAATTATAAAGAACCCAAAGTCAGTTATAAACCTAAAGGTAGTGTTGCTGGATGCGCTTTTTTAACTCGCTGGGAAATTCAACTCAATAGCATAATGCTTAATGAGAATGGAGAAAAATTTATTAATGAAGTTGTTCCTCATGAATTAGCACATCTCATTACCTTTCAAAAATTTGGAAAAGTAAAACCACATGGAAAAGAATGGCAATATATCATGTCTGAAATAATGGAAAAGGAACCTAAAGTTACTCATAATTTTAATATTAAACGTAACGAATATGTCTATATTTGTAATTGCCAAGAACATTATTTATCACCAATACGACATAACAAAATTCGAAAGAATAAAACTAGTTATCAATGCCGTAAATGCGGTACTATACTAAAACTAAAAATATCTATTTAATTTTGAAGTAAAACATGCCTAATTTTGATACACATTTTTACAAAAGTTCCACGATTATTGTGATTTTAAGCTTTTGTTTATATATAGCAGGTAACTTTTTCATTCCATTGTATGGAAAATTGACAGTTAGCTTGGTCGAACATTTACAGTCTCTTTTCTTATTATTTATGTGCTGTTACACATATTTATATGCTAAAAAGGTCAAGAATCATGTAAATCTTTACAAATTTTGGGTTTGGACAATTTTCTGGTGGTTTATGCTTTTTGGCAGAGGAATCAGCTGGGGGCGTGACTTTTTCCCTGAGGTACCCCGTTTCTACTATAAAATAATTGCTGGTATCTTAATTGGAATACCTTTTTTAACAATATTTTTACCGACAATCCGTCAAGAGATAGTTCGCCGTTATAAATTTGAAAAAATTCCTGTCTGGCACATCTTTTTTGCTTTCCTATTTCTAGGAATTGCTGATATTGCTGAACATCATCGTATTGGTCATCAATTTTTAGTCCTAAGCAACGAAAGAAAAGATCTTATTGAAGAGTTAATGGAAATACCTTGTCTTTTAAGTCTTGCATTAATAACTATTTATATGCAAAAAAATGAACAAGAGAGGTTAAACAAGCCATGTTAAGCTATCGTCATAGCTATCACGCGGGAAATCATGCAGATGTGTTAAAACACATTGTATTGACGTTATGTATTAATGCATTGAAAGAAAAAGAAAAGCCTTTTTTATATTTAGATACACATTCTGGCGCTGGTCGCTATTTACTACAAAGTGAACATGCTGAAAAGACTGGAGAGTTTTTATCAGGAATCAATTTAATTTGGCAACAATCTGATACGCCAGAACTACTTAACACCTATTTATCTGTTCTGAAGCGTTATAATCCTTTCGATAATTTAAAATATTATCTAGGCTCACCTTTAATTGCTAAGCAATTACTAAGAGAGCAAGACAAACTTAATCTTACTGAACTTCACTCAACTGACTATTCCTTATTAAGACAAGAATTTAGTAAAGATAAGCGAGCTAAAGTATTTAAAGAAGATGGATTTGCACAACTCAAATCAAAATTACCCCCTGAATCACGACGTGGTATTATTTTGATAGATCCATCATATGAGATAAAAGATGATTATCAAAAAATCCCAAAAGCATTAATTGAAGCATATAAACGTTTTGCAACCGGGGTTTATTTAATTTGGTATCCAGTTGTCTCTAGAACTCAAACACAAAAGATGATTGAGCAAATTATTAATTCAGGTATTAAAAGAATTTCACAATTCGAATTGGCAGTAAAACCCGATAATAATCAGAAGGGAATGACAGCTTCAGGTATGATTGTGATTAATCCACCTTGGAAGTTAAATGAGCAAATGCAAACAATTATGCCTTGGTTAAAAAACATTCTTGATACAGAGAAAACAGGAAATTATCTTATCAAAGAACTTGTTAGTGAATAATTTAAGCTATTTTTAAGTTAAAAATGCGAGATTTTCTCGCATTTTTTATTAAAACTTCAAAAATCTCTATTAAGGGAAGAAATGGCAAGCAAAGAGATAAATCCATAATATTAAAGTCAAAAGTAATGAAAGAAAAACAGCCGCGGAGCCATAATCCTTTGCTCGACCAGATAATTCATGTCGCTCACTTCCAATTCTATCAACCACACATTCAATGGCACTATTAATGAGTTCAACTATCATCACAAAGCCTATTGAACCAACTAATAAAATTCGCTCATAAATAGAAAAATCAATAAGCATTACAATAACATAAGCAAGAATTAACAAAATTAATTCTTGTCGGAACGCTGCTTCATTTATGATAGCTGATTTAAATCCCTTTAATGAGTACTTCGTCGCATTGATAATACGTTGTAGTCCTGTTGCTTTTTTCACAATAACTTCCCAAATTTAAAATTATCTTACATAGCCATAATTCATCAGACGCTGGAACCTTCTTTCAAGAAGCACAGGCAACTCCAAACTACCTAATTCATCAAGATCAGATAATAATTGCTTTTTAAGTGAGGCTGCAACAGCACTATAATCTCGATGAGCGCCACCTAAAGGTTCAGGGATAACTGCATCAATAAGTTTTAGTTTTATCAATTTATCTGCAGTCATATTCATTGCTTCAGCCGCCACTGGTGCTTTATCTGCGCTCTTCCAAAGAATAGACGCACAACCTTCAGGAGAAATAACAGAATAAGTGCTATATTGGAGCATATTAACTTTATCGGCCACACCTATTGCAAGTGCTCCACCAGAACCACCTTCACCAATAACAGTACAAATTGTTGGTACATTTAAACGAGACATTTCACGTAAATTACGAGCAATCGCCTCAGCTTGCCCCCTTTCCTCTGCGCCAATACCAGGATAAGCACCTGGTGTATCAATAAAGGTAATGATAGGTAATTTAAATCGCTCAGCCATTTGCATTAATCTCAATGCTTTACGATAACCTTCAGGAGCAGGCATACCAAAATTACGATAAATTTTTTGTTTAGTTTCACGACCTTTTTGGTGACCAATAACCATAACAGGTCGGTCATCAATACGAGCTATTCCACCAACAATTGCTTTGTCATCTGCGTAAGCTCTATCACCGGCCAGCTCATCAAAGTCGGTAAAAATTTCATTAATATAGTCCAATGTATAAGGGCGATTAGGATGTCGGGCTAATTGAGCTACATCCCAAGGTGATAAATTTGAAAATATCTTCTTAGTCAACTCACGACTTTTTTGATTCAACTGTTTAATTTCTTTATCTAAATTGATATCCAATTCAACTTGTTGCGAATCAATATTCTTTAAGGAATTAATTTTTGCTTCTAATTCCGCTATCGGCTTTTCAAATTCCAAAAAATTATTCATAACGCTTATGATTGCCTCTTGTATTAATTGTATTTAGTTAAAATACATTACTAAATTTAGTATACTGACTATTTATTAAAATAAAATTAAGTCAATTTTACTATGTAATAATCATTGAAGTCACCAATATTTATTATTAATGAACATCAACATTCCAAATGGCACAGCTAGCTTTTAATAGGTTAACTGCAACCATTAAATAAAAAAATCTGTTTTTTAATTAATCAAATTCAAAGTCCACTCGCTCATTTCCTAATAAAGTTTTCAACTCTATTATTAGCGCATCTTCAGGCACAATCCGCCAAGTTGTACCAAATTGAAGACGTACCACAGAATCTTCTCTATGATAATAGAGATTAATCGGGACACTACCATGTCGATAAGGTTCTATAATTTGTTGTAATCGCTGTAAAATTCGACGGTTAACTTCAGCGTCAGATAAGGTTAAAGATAATCCTTTAACATACTTAGCCCTAGCATCTTTTAAGTCGACAATATCGCGAACCGACATCTTAAATCCGCCATTAAAATCATCATGACTAACTTGACCTGAAACGATTAAAATTTTATCTTTCACTAACAAATGACCAAACTTTTCCAATGCGTCAGAAAAAAGCAAGCCATCAATTCGTCCAGATCTATCGTCTAAAGTGAATAATCCAATCTTATTACCTTTTTTAGTTATTCGAACTCTGGCATCAACAACAATACCGGCAAATGTTGCCATTTTCCCCCATCCAGTTGGAGCCGCTTCACTTATTCTAACTCCACCAGAATATCGATTAAGTTCTTTTAAATATTGCGTAACTGGATGGCCGGTTAAATATAAACCTAAGGCTTCTCGTTCACCTTCAAGTAATACTTGTTCGGGTAATTCAGGAACAGCAGCATAAGCATTTTCAACTTGTTCTGGCTCCTCAGCTAATACACCAAACATATCTTCTTGCCCAATGGTTTGAGCTCTAGCATACTGATCTGCTGCTTGCATGGCGTCATTGATACTATGCAAAATAGCCGCTCTATGAGGACCTAATTTATCAAAAGCTCCAGCCATAGTTAATTTCTCTAACACGCGCCGATTGATTTTCTTCATATCTGTTCGAGCACAAAGCTCAAAGATATTTTTAAAATAACCACCACTATTACGTGCTTCGACAATAGCCTCAATTGGGCCCTCACCAACGCCTTTTATTGCACCAATACCATATACAATTTCGCCTTTATCATTCACATGGAAATGATAAAGACCACTGTTAATATCAGGAGGATTTACTTGCAGCCCCATTCTTAAACACTCATCAACAAGACCCACAATTTTATCTGTATTATCCATATCAGCAGTCATTACGGCTGCCATAAATTCGGCGGGGTAATGCGTTTTCAACCATAATGTTTGATATGAAACAAGTGCATAAGCAGCTGAGTGAGATTTATTAAAACCATATCCAGCAAACTTCTCAACCAAATCAAAGATATGCATGGAAAGTTCACCATCAACACCTTGTTTCTCAGCGCCTTCTTTGAAGACCGAACGCTGTTTGGCCATCTCTTCTGGTTTTTTCTTACCCATTGCTCTTCGAAGCAAATCGGCGCCACCAAGTGTATAACCCGATAGCGTCTGAGCAATCTGCATAACTTGTTCTTGATATAGGATGATACCATAGGTCGGTTCTAAAATTGGTTTAAGTGATTCATGCTGATGATTTATATCAGGATATGATACCTCCTCCCGACCATGTTTACGGTCAATAAAATTATCTACCATGCCTGATTGCAACGGACCCGGTCGAAATAGCGCAACTAAAGCGATCATATCTTCAAAACAGTCAGGTTTTAAACGTCTGATCAAGTCTTTCATTCCGCGCGATTCCAGTTGGAATACAGCTGTTGTCTCAGCTTTTAATAATAATTGGAATGATTCATCATCATCAAGTGGTATGCGAGTAATATCAACTGGTGGTTTTCCATCTTTTAATCGGCGCTCATTAATCATTTTAATAGCCCAATCAATAATGGTTAAGGTCCGTAACCCTAAAAAGTCAAATTTAACAAGCCCTGCGTATTCAACGTCATTTTTATCAAACTGTGTTACTGGGTGATGACCTTCGGGATCGCAATAAATAGGAGAAAAATCGGTAATCTTAGTCGGAGATATTACTACACCACCGGCATGTTTACCTGCATTTCGAGTTACCCCTTCTAATTGTCTGGCGATATCAATGAGAGACTTAACTTCTTCGTTGTTATCATAAAGCTCTTGAAGTTGAGGCTCAACTTCAAATGCTTTAGCTAATGTCATACCCGGATCAAGTGGAATTAATTTTGAAATACGATCAACAAATCCATAAGGATGACCAAGAACTCGTCCTACATCGCGAATAACTGCTTTAGCAGCCATTGTACCAAATGTAATAATTTGAGATACTGCATCGCGACCATACATATCAGCAACGTGATCAATAACCATATCACGCTTTTCCATACAAAAATCAACATCGAAATCCGGCATTGAAACCCGTTCTGGGTTTAGAAAACGTTCAAAAAGTAGGTCAAATGCTAATGGATCTAAATCAGTTATCTTTAGAGCATAAGCAACTAAAGAACCGGCTCCTGAACCACGTCCTGGGCCAACAGGAATATCATTATCTTTTGACCATTGAATAAACTCCATGACGATCAAAAAGTACCCAGGAAAGCCCATTTGGTTTATTACGTTTAATTCAGTTTCTAACCGCTCATCATACTCAGGACGTCGCTGTTTTCGAACTTCTGGATCAGGAAAAAGAAACTCAAGCCGCTCTTCTAAACCTTCACGTGATTTATGCACCAAAAAATCTTCGGTTGACATATCACCCGTAGGAAACTGTGGTAAAAAATATTCGCCGAGTCGAATAGTCACATTACATCGTTTAGCTATTTCAACACTATTTTCCAATGCCTCTGGAATATCGGAAAACAATTTGCACATTTCTTGTTCCGATCGTAAGTATTGCTCGGATGAATAGTTTTTCGGCCTACTTGGATCTTCAAGTGTATTACCATCGTGGATAGCTACTCGAATTTCATGCGCTTCAAAATCAGAAGATGATAAGAAGCGCACATCATTAGTCGCCACAACCGGTAAGGAATATTGTTCAGCGAGTTTAATTGCGCTATGAATAAATAACTCTTCATTGGCGCGATTTGTACGGACTAATTCAAAATAGAAATGTTGATTAAAATTTTCTAAATAGTAAGTGATCGCCTCATCAATAATCGCTTGATTATCGCGAATAACACCAATACCAATATCACTTTCACGACCAGCTAATATGATTAAACCTTCTCGATGGATAGTTAGCCATTCTTGATCAACAACAGGCATATCACCAATATAGCCTCGTTGATAAGCTTTTGAAATTAATAAGGTAAGATTTTGATAGCCTGTATTATTAGCGGCTAATATTGTTAATCGATAAATATCATCACTTAGTTGTGAACTTTTAATTGCTAAGTCAGCACCAATAATGGGTTTAATGCCTTTTCCCATGGCTGATCCATAGAACTTAACTAGTCCACAGAGATTGGTAAAATCAGTAATTGCAAAAGCAGGCATTTGCAATTTACTTACTTCATTGACTAAAGCACCTACTTTAGCGATACCATCAACCATTGAAAAATCGCTATGCAAATGAAGATGAATAAACTTAGGTTCGGTCATATTTACCAAAAGTAATTACACAAAAAATTAGCCACAATTATAGCACAAACCCGACGAATATTCTTATTGCTTTATTTATCAAAAAATCGACTAATAAAACAATAAATAAAACTTCCGTTATAAAGAACGGAAGTTAATCAAATTAGTCTTAAAAATTATAAAAAGTTATTTGCGCCGTAAACCTTCAGCATTAGCTGCTTTTATCGCAGCAAATACTGTTTCTGGAGAAATTTCTGCAGGAGAATTATGAATTGATTCACCTTCAGCACAAGCTAAAATTGCCACTTGCATCAAATCATCATCGCTAACATTAGCTAATCCAATTTCTGCTAGCGTAGTTGGCAATCCAACTGACTCACAAAAATGATAAACAGTCTCGATCATTTCAGGATCGCTATCGATTAGCATTAACATAGCAAGCGTACCAAATGCTACTTTTTCACCATGCCAATAATTATGCGTTGCTTCTAATGCTGTAAATCCATTATGAATGGCATGGGCAGCTGAAAGCCCACCACTTTCAAATCCCAATCCTGAAAGAAGTGTATTAGCTTCAATTACATGTTCTAGGGCAGGAGTTACGACTTTTTGTTCACAAGAATTTTTAGCCTGAACACCATAGTTAAGTAATATTTCAAAACAAAATTTTGCTAACGCAAATGCAGTCATTGGACCTGGTCGTCCACTCATATTCCCAGCTTTTGATTGTCTACAATCTTCGGCCTCAAACCAAGTTGCTAAAGCATCTCCCATACCGGCAACTAAAAATCTTACAGGCGCATTAGCGATAACTTTTGAATCAACTAATACTACATCAGGATTTCTGGGTAACACAAAATATCTTTTAAATTCACCAGTTGGTGTATAAATTACTGATAAAGCGCTACAAGGCGCATCTGTAGAGGCAAGCGTAGGGACCACAACACAAGGGTAGTTAATCGTTGCTGCAACCGCTTTCGCTGTATCAATAACCTTCCCTCCACCTATACCCACAATCACATCAATATTTTGAGATTTAGCTAACTCAATTATCCTTGCAATCTCTTCATCGCTACATTCTCGATTAAAAATATCGACGATACTTTCAATATTACCTGATAGTGATTTTTCGATAGTTTTAGATAAATTTTTATGTGCAGATGGACTTTCAAGTAATAATGCTTTTTTTCCAAGCCTTGCTAACTCTTGGCCTAGGCTATTTTCAATTGCATTAAAACCTTGAATGTAACGATTTGGAAAAAGTGCAGTAGTAATCATAATAACAGCTCCTAAAAAATAAAAAATCCTGCATAGATAAATCTTATTATTTTAAGAAATATTTCTATCTATATTTTTAGATTAAAACATACGCTTTTATTATTAATATACTACTAAATATTTTAAAAAATGAGGTGTATGCCACATTTTTTATTGTGAAATGTATTATTGAAAATGAAAAAAGGAAATAGTCGCTTCCCATCACCAAATCGTGATGGGAAAAATGGAGATTAAATCTTCTTGAATAAGACTGAACCGTTAGTACCACCAAAGCCAAATGAATTACAAAGAGCATATTCTAAGTTTTTCACTTGACGAGCTGTGTGTGGAACATAATCAAGATCACATCCCTCATCAGGATTATCTAAATTAATTGTTGGAGGAACAGCCTGATCGCGTAATGCAAGTACAGTAAAAATAGACTCAACCGCACCAGCTGCACCTAATAAGTGCCCAATCATTGATTTAGTTGAACTTACCATTACTTTGTTGGCATTTTCTTTAAAAATGCTTTTAACTGCTTGAGTCTCAGCTTTGTCGCCAGCAGGAGTTGATGTACCATGCGCATTAATATAACCAATATGTTCAGGTGTTATTCCTGCATCACGAATCGCGCATTTCATAGCTAATGCCGCTCCGCTACCATCTGCTGGAGGTGAAGTCATATGATAAGCATCACCACTCATACCAAAGCCAACTACTTCAGCATAAATCTTAGCACCACGCTTTTTAGCATGTTCATATTCTTCTAGGAACATGATACCTGCACCGTCACCAAGCACAAAACCATCACGATCTTTATCCCATGGTCGACTTGCAGCTTTTGGGTTGTCATTATTCGTTGACAATGCACGCGCAGCCCCAAAACCACCTATACCAAGAGGAGTACTCGCTTTTTCACCACCACCAGCTAACATCGCATCGGCATCACCATATGCAATCATACGCGCTGCATGACCAATATTATGTACGCCAGAAGAACAAGCGGTAGCAATAGTAATACTTGGACCTTTTAATCCGTAAATAATTGATAAGTGACCAGCGATCATATTTACTATAGTCGATGGTACAAAGAAAGGACTAATTTTACGTGGTCCACCATTAACTAATGCACTATGATTTTCTTCAATTAATCCTAGTCCACCAATACCTGAACCGATAGCACAACCGATTCGCTCTGCATTTTCTTCCGTAATTTCAATACCCGCATCTTGCATTGCTTGCATACCTGCTGCAATACCGTATTGGATAAAATAATCCATTTTACGAGCATCTTTACGTGAAATATTATAATCTTCGCCATCAAAGTTTTTAACCATCGCTGCGAAGCGCGTTGCAAAAGGGGCTGTATCAAAGTGTTCTATAAGTTCTACACCACTTTGACCTGCTAATAAAGCTTGCCAAGTAGAATCAACTGTATTACCTACTGGAGATATCATGCCCATTCCAGTAACAACAACTCTGCGTTTAGACACATTGTCCTCCAGAAAAGGATTGAAATGAAATTTGAATCATTGAAAATTTTTTATGAGTTTTCAAAATTAAATTGGAATCCACTCTATAAAAATAGAGATACAAATACAAACTAGGCGATCATTTGACCGCCTATTATGAAAACTCTGCTAACCTTATTGATTTGCAGTAATATAATCAATTGCTGATTGTACAGTTGTAATTTTTTCAGCTTCTTCATCAGGAATTTCAGTATCAAATTCTTCTTCTAAAGCCATAACTAATTCAACTGTATCAAGAGAGTCAGCGCCAAGATCTTCAACGAAAGAAGATTCATTTCTAACTTCATCCTCTTTAACACCAAGTTGCTCAACAATAATTTTCTTAACTCGCTCTTCAATAGTGCTCATACTCTTTTTTTTCCTATAAATATCGCCGAAAGTGGCGGTGAATGTAAGTTTATAAAATGTTGAAAAAGATGCCAATCATTTTTCAACCCAATTGCTTATTTTTTGTTCAAAATATGAAATTATTGACTCATTTTACACTATTCTGATCAATTACACCATATACATGCCGCCATTGACATGTAAAGTTTCACCCGTAATATAAGATGCCTCATCAGAAGCCAAGAACGCTACTGCATTAGCAATTTCAGCTGGTTCACCTAAACGCCCTGCTGGCACTTGCGCTAATGTTAACGCCTTTTGTTCATCAGTCAATGCTTCTGTCATATCTGTTGCAATGAACCCTGGTGCTACCACATTAACCGTAATACCTCGAGATGCAACTTCACGAGCTAATGATTTACTAAATCCAATCAATCCAGCTTTTGCCGCCGCATAGTTAGCTTGGCCTGCATTACCCATAGTACCAACAACAGATCCTATAGTAATAATTCTACCATAACGTTTTTTCATCATAGTACGCATTAATGCTTTTGATAAGCGGAATACAGACGTTAAATTAGTATCTAAAATATCTTGCCACTCATCTTCTTTCATTCTCATTAATAAATTATCACGAGTGATACCTGCATTATTAACGAGAATATCAATATCGCCAAATTCCGTTTTAATTGTATTAATAACTGATTCAATAGATCCTTCATCGGTCACATTTAGTGCTAAACCTTTTCCTTTAGTGCCTAAATATTCACTTATGGCTTGAGCACCTTTTTCGGTTGTTGCAGTTCCAATAACAGTTGCGCCACAAGCAACTAATTTTTCTGCAATTGCCTTCCCGATCCCACGGCTTGCGCCAGTAACTAAAGCAATCTTTCCTGATAGGTTCATAACTACCCCTTTTACCTTCTATTTAGTATTTTCTATCGCAACATCTAATGATGCTTTATCATTAACAGCATAAGCCGATAATGAATCAACGATTCGTTTAGTTAAACCAGTTAAAACTTTACCTGGTCCGATTTCAACTAACATTGTTACACCTTGTTTTGCCATATCCTCTACTGTTTCAGTCCAACGAACAGGGCTATATAGCTGAGCGATTAATGCTGTTTTGATTTTGTCTGCTGATGTTTCAACTTTAACATCAACATTATTAATTACTGCAAATTTAGGGGCATAGAATGTGATATTATTTAATGCTACCGCTAATTTATCAGCTGCAGGTTTCATTAAAGCACAATGTGATGGGACGCTAACTGCCAGTGGTAATGCTCGTTTAGCACCCGCCTCTTTACACAGAGCGCCAGCTCGTTCAACCGCTTCTTTATTACCCGCAATAACAACTTGACCAGGTGAATTAAAATTAACTGGCGCAACGACTTGGCCTTGAGCCGCTTCGTCACAAGCTTTACGGATCGAATCGTTATCTAAACCAATGATAGCAAACATTGCACCGGTACCACTTGGTACAGCTTCTTGCATTAGTTTTCCACGTAGCTCAACTAATTTAATTGCATCTTTAAAATCAATTACGCCAGCACATACCAATGCTGAGTATTCGCCTAAACTATGGCCTGCCATAAATTCTGGTTGAGCGCCATTAATACTTTGCCAAACACGGTAAATAGCAACAGATGAAGCAAGTAATGCTGGTTGAGTTTGCCAAGTTTTATTTAATTCCTCAGCAGGACCATCTTGCACTAAAGCCCATAAATCATAACCTAGCACTTGTGAAGCTTCATCAAAAGTTGACTTCACAATTGGATAGTTTTCAGCAAGATCTTTTAACATACCTACAGCTTGTGAGCCTTGTCCTGGAAATACCATTGCAAATTTGGTCATTTTGAAATCCTTGATTACTTAAAATAAGTTATAAATTAAAATTTAACGAGCGCAGAGCCCCAAACGAAACCACCGCCGAAAGCTTCTAACAATATTAACTGCCCTCGTTTAATACGGCCATCTCGCACACCTGCATCTAAAGCGCAAGGTACCGATGCAGCAGAAGTATTACCTTGTTTATCAAGCGTCACAATAACCTTACTCATATCCATATCAAGACGTTTAGCCGTAGCTGAAATAATTCGTAAATTAGCTTGATGAGGAACTAACCAATCTAAATCTGATTTATTAAATGCATTCTCAGATAATAGCTCATCGACTAAATTTGAAAGTTCTTTGACTGCAATTTTAAATACTTCATTGCCATGCATTGTCATATAAACTGGATCATTAAGTGAACGACGATCGACATATGGATATTTTAACAATTCACCATAACGACCATCAGCATGAAGATGAGAAGCAATAATTCCTGGTTCTTGTGAAGCACCCACTACAACAGCTCCTGCACCATCACCAAAAATAATAATTGTCCCGCGATCACTTGGATCAACACCACGAGTTAACATATCTGAGCCAACCACTAAGGCATATTTAATTGCACCACTCTTCACATATTTATCCGCAATATCAAGCGCATAAATAAATCCTGAACAAGCAGCTGATACATCAAATGCAATTACATCACCCAGATCCAATTTGGCCTGTAATTCAGTAGCTGAACTTGGAAAAGCATTAACCGATGTTGCTGTTGCAACAATAATCAAACCAATCTCTTGTTTATCGATTTTCGCCATTTCAATCGCATTAATCGCCGCTTCATAAGCCATACTAGTAACGGTTTCATCTGGTGCAGCAATGCGTCTTTCTTTAATACCAGTACGGGTAGTTATCCATTCATCACTAGTATCGACCATCTTTTCAAGATCGGCATTGGTTCTTATTTGTTTTGGAAGATAGCTTCCTGTTCCTAATATCTTTGTATACATCTAATTATTCGCTCTTAGGTAGTGCAGAAGATAGACTATTGGCAATCTTCTCAGGTATATTCGTTTCGATAGCTAAAATAGCTTGCTCAATTGCTGCAAAAAATGATTTTTGATTGGCACTACCGTGACTTTTAATCACAATACTTTGAAGTCCAAGTAAACAGGCACCATTATATCGTCCAGGATCTAAATAACCAAAATTTTTTACTATTTTTCGTTGAAGCCATTTACTCAAAAATTTCATAATTAATGAGTTTTGTCCTAATAGCATTTTAAATGATGACAAGAAAATTTTGATTAATCCTTCTACTGTTTTGAGCGTCACATTACCAACAAAACCATCACAAACAAGCACATCAGTTTTACCGGTCAACAGCTCATTGCCTTCTAAATAACCGATATAATTAATTTGATCATTGGCTTTCAAAATAGACGCCGCGGCACGAATTTTATCTAGCCCCTTAATATCTTCTTCACCAATATTAAGCAGAGCAACGCGCGGATTTTTAATATGAAGGACTGATTTTGCTAGTATTTCGCCCATTATGGCAAACTGCACTAGCATATCACTATCGCATTCTGCATTAGCACCTAAATCAAGCACAACAGTATTTTGGTTATTTAACGCAGGAATGGTGGCAACTAATGCCGGGCGATCGATACCAGTTAAAGAATGCAACAACAGCTTAGATAGCCCCATCAATGCACCAGTATTACCGGAACTGACGCAAGCCTGAGCCTTACTACTTTTCACTAACTCTAATGCAATCCTCATTGAGGAACCTTGGCTATGCCTAATTGCATATGATGGTTTCATATCGTTAGCGATGATCGCAGTAGATTCAGTTAACATCAAACGACCATTTTCTTGATATTGAGTAACCAGCTTTGCATTTTCTTTAGACAAAAAAAAGCCAACTTCCTTTAAATCACCGACAAGAAAGATAGAAAGGTTTGGATAATGGTGTAATGCTTGAATTGCAGCAGGAACAACAATACGAGGACCGAAGTCCCCGCTCATAGCATCTAACGCAATGGTTAGATTATCCAAAATGTCACCTGAAGATTTCTAGTTACTAAATAATTATTTAGAAATCACTTTACGACCGCGATAATAACCATCAGCGGTTACGTGATGACGTAAATGTGTTTTACCTGATTCATCAACTGAGATATTAGCAACAGTTAATGCATCATGAGAACGACGCATACCACGTTTTGCACGAGTTTTACGATTCTGTTGAACAGCCATGGATTTACCCCTTATTCTTTAAACTAACTAAAATTGCAAATGGATTTGGTTTTTCATTCTCCGCTGGAATTTCACCAAATACCATATCTGCCTCTGACACTTCGCAGTGTTTACTATCATGCACCGGCGCAATTGGTAATGAGAGAATAATTTCGTCCTCAATTAACGCTAATATATCTACTTCACCAAACTCGTTAACTAAAACGGGTTCATAATGTTCCGGTAATGCCTCTGCTTGAGCATCGCTCTTAACAGGGCTGAATTTATTCATCACATGGACTTCAGTGATAAAAGGTTTAAAACAACGCTGACAAATCAACTCAAGCGTCATTTTTGCATCAATGGTGATAACGCAAAGTCTTTGTTCATCATAATCAAAAGATAGATGACATTCGATATCACTTTTTGGACTTTCAATCCTCGTTGCACTTTTTGCTGGATAATATCCAACATAATCAAGTCTTTTTTGTGCTGCTTTGATTGGGTCAATTGTTAATGGTAATTTATTTTGCATAAGATATGCATGTCTACCTTAAAAATTATTAAGTGCAGCTAAAAACCACACAAAGCCATAAGGCGCGCATATTACCTTTAAATCACTGTTTCGTCAATGGGTAAGCACAAGATAATTTGTTTTCATTATTAATTATTCCTTTAATATTTATCATTTTTATTTCCTGACATTAGTATTAGAAAAAAAAGTTGAGGAGCGGGGTTTTTTAATATCCAAAATCGTTATTTATTTGATCATTGAAATTCTATTCACTTAATAGAAATCGCTTTCCCAATTTCAAATTTAAAGCAAATTAATTATGATAGCCGCCCAAAACTGTCTTTTACTATGGCTTGAAAATCATCGAAATTTCGACTATTTAGTAACCGCTTAGTTGATCTTTCTTTAACAAAATTAACCACTAAATTATAGATTCGCATCGCATCTTCATATTCATCTTTACTGATTGCTAATAAGAAAATAACATGCGCAATCTCATTTTTATTCCATTCAATACCTTGAGGAGCCAAAATAGTTGTTACCACTGTCTTTTTAGCCAACAACCCTACTGAATGGGGAATAGCAATATTTTCACCAATTAAGGTGGATACAATATTCTCTCGCTCCACCACCGATGGATGAAAATCTGGTCCAACATATCCTGATTTCTCAAGGCGCTGACAAATTATCTGAAACAGTTCATTTTGTGTCATTGGCTTATCAATAATTAGGAAAAACTTTTCATTAAAAAAGCGCTCAATAATATATGGCATTGTGCGATCTACCATAGACAATCGCCCTAATTGTTCAAGTTGATAAGGTGTTGGAAATGGCGCTATTTTTACTATTTGCTTATCTTTTTCGGTCAAGCGAACGGTAGAGACAACAAAATCTTCCTCAATATGAGTTAACTGCTCATATTCTCGATAAGAAAGCGTTCGTTTAATTAAAATATGAGGGAAATCTCGTTTAATCTTTGATTCAATCATACGCAAGGTGGCATTACCTAATTCACTAACGAGTAAAATTTGCACTAATCTTTCATATCCAGCACTATAGTTACGCTCTAATGCGACGCCTATATGAATTGCTAAATAACTAATTTCATCTTCAGTCATTTTAACATCAGTAAATTTATGAATATTCGCTAATGCTGATAAAGTAATATCATAGGCAAAAGGGTAATATTGCTTAATTTCATGTAGTAATGGATTGGAAGTATGAATTTTATACTTGATCCGAGATAGCATCGATGAAATATGGATTAACATATCTTGGCGAAGTTTCATATCATCTTTCAAATTATAGTGATAAGAATCATTGATATAAGACAAGATATGTTCAAATAACTCTAGGCTTTTAGCTTGATTAGGTGATTGCATAATAGTGCGCGACATAATCTGCACACATAAATAATTAAATTCAGCATCTGAAAGTGCACTGCCTAAAAAATAAGAAAATCCTTCAGAGACCTCTCGTGCAGCTCCAATTACTGTAGAATCAATATGATCCACTTGATAGTCCAATAATTCATGACCTTGCGTAATTCTAGTTATCGAGACTGCACAACAATAGAGCAAATACCCTTGCCCTTCCGAGGTTAATTTCAATTCAAAGCGTTCAAACTGGTCTTGTAATAGGCTTTCAAGATACTCTAAATCAATATCAGGCAATATTGCCTGTATTAAACGATTAACATTGATAGTATCGCCCGTTATATGGTGTTGCCATAAAATATCAGTTAAACAAGCTCGGATAGCTGATTCCTCTCCGACTAATCGCATACCAGAATAAGGACGATTATCGAGCGATAAATGGTATTTGTCTAAATACTGCTTAACTTCAATAACATCATTTTGCAATGTATTACGGCTTAAAAACCATTCACCAGCAATATCATCCAATTTTACAGATTTAGATTGTGTTAAAAATGCAATAAGTAAGGCGGAAACACGTTCTTTATTAGTGCGAGGAACCCGTTCCATTTGCTGAACGATGGGTATTGTTGCATAAAGGTTAGAATCAACTATTACAAGGCGATAACCAATATTTTTAATATAATCAACCTGCGCACCATAAGTTTGTAACACATCATTTAAAGCAGAAATATCCGAACGAATAGTTCTTATCGATACTGAAAAACGATTTGCTAGCTCTTTTTGAGGTAGCAATTCATTTTTTATCGTATCAAAAATATAAGCTAATCGTTGATAAGGGAATAGCAATTTAGATGCCATTACTCATCCTGCTAATTTTTGCGTAATAGCTAAAAGTTGTTTAACATCTTCAGTTCTTGTCGCACCAGTTTCTTTATCAATAATTGACGTATAAATATGTGGAATCACTTTTTTTACACCTGCATCTAAAGCAATTTTCAAAATGGCTTCATAATTGTCTAAATCTATTCCCCCTGTAGGTTCTAGATAAAAATCATATTCAGCACAGCATTTAGCTACATATTCATATTCATCTACATGTTTTAAACCACCCATAGGAAAATATTTTATAGAGCTCCCGCCCATATCTTTTAATAACGCAATAGCGGTTTCAACAGGTACGATTGCAGCGGGTGATTTTGAACTTAATGGTCCGGTTGCGATATTAACTAAGCCCACTTTACCTGTTGGTGATACAAGTCCATTGATTACGGTTTCTTTTTGCCCTAACAAAGCGCGACTTGTTCCTACTCCAGTAAAAACTTGATTGACATGTTGAGGCTGAAGAACGGCTGATATTTCAGACACCATGTTAGATTGATTTGGATCACCCGCGCCAAGGCCAACTGAAATTGCATTATCAATGGCTAAAGCATATTTTTTCATATCAGTAATTGCTTGCTCATTATCTGGATAATTTTTTGATAAGACGCCAACAACAACATTAGTTTGAGCAGCTTCATAAATAGCACGCGCATTATCAATTGAATTGGCTAGTACATTCAAACAGACTCGATCATTAAAATAATTTGGTGTTAATTGCATTATTTTACTCCTTGGATAATTTTTATAATTTTGTTATAGATAATATCAAGCTGTTCGGCAGTGACACTGCGAACATCTGCATCTACTTTGCCTTCATTGGCCTTATATTCCCTAAAATAGACTGCAACTTCACCTTGCTTCATCAGCTCAATCATTTCAATTGCGGTTTTACCAATAACTTTTGAATTAAATGATATTTCGGCTCGAGCAATATCGCGCCCTGCACCATCCCAAACAACTTTTGCTGATATGCCATCAATAGAATTTAATTTTTCAATAAATGGTGTCATTTTAGAAACCATTTCTTGTCCAGTTTCTTGCTTTGGATCATTAATATATAACTCAATAGCCTTTGTTAAACCTAAAATACCTTCTTTACCCACTTTCATTGGTCTTCCAATACCTTGGGACTGAAGTTTAAGCCACTCAATTGCTTGATGACGACCAATGACTAATCCACTAGTCGGCCCTTCAATTGCTTTTGCACCACTATAGATAACTAAATCCGCACCTTGTTGATAATAGGCTTGTAAATCCTCTTCTGCAGCGGCATCAACAATTAAAGGAATATTATATTTTTTGGCAATCGTGGCGGTTTGAGCTACGGATAACATACTTTTTTGCACGCAATGGTGTGATTTAACATATAAAATAGCTGCAGTATCAGGATTAATTAGTGATTCAATATGCTCTGGTTTACACTCATTCGCATACCCCGCCTCAACGACAAGCCCACCACCTAAAGACACCATCGTACCGATAGGAGCACCAAAATTAACGTTATGTCCTTTGGGAACGATAATTTCACGAGGTACATATTTATCTGAACTATGGAGATTAAATAGCAGATCACGATCATCTTTAACAATTAAACCCGCGACAGCTTGCGCAATTCCAGCAGAAGCACAGGACACAACTACAGCATTTTCTACATTAAGTAATTTAGCAATGTATTGACCTGTTTTATCAACAAGATCTTTTATTTCAAAATATTCATTCAAACCATGAGATACGGTATCTACCACTTCTGCTCTAGGGGTTGATACACCTAAAATAGTCATTCGCCCGGAAGCATTAATCACTTTTTTCAAATGGTATTTACTGTATATTTCTTTTTCAGTTTGAGATTCTGAGCTCATTTTCACTACCTTCTTGTATTATTTCAATAATATTATTAACGATAGAAGCCAAAGGAACAAACTGCTCATGACATTCACGCACATCACCTTCTGAATCAGTAAACAAAACAGTCTGCTTTCTTACATCAAAAATAGTCAAATCAGCATCATAGCCAATTGCTATTTCTCCTTTGTTTTTTAAATGCAATATTTGTGCCGCATTTTTCGTCACACTATCTATAATTCTAGTTTTGCTATAACCTAAACAAATAAATTTACTCATGACATTAGCCAAGCTAAATACTGGGCCTTGTAAGCGATTTTTAGAATAAATATCAGAACTGATAGTGTTAGGATAAACATCTAAACATTTAGCGCGCTCGGCAACAGCAAAACTAAAACTTTCACCGCCATGACCAATATCTAAAATGACGCCACGCTCAATAGCGCGTTTAATTGAATCTCGCAGATTATTTTGTTTATCGAATATTTGATTTGGTTTACCATTAAAACAGTGAGTAATAATGTCGCCTTTAGTTAATAAATCTGCAATTTCATCAAGTTCAGGAGGATTATTACCAACATGAATCATCAGTGGTAAACCAGTCTTTTTCTGTATCTCTTTCGCTTTGATTAATGGTAAAATACCATTGTCACCAACAACGCTACGGCTCATCCTAACTTTTATTCCAATAATAAAATGAGGATATTTAGCGAGTGATTTGTCAAATAACGCAACATCAACATCTTGCATATCAGCAAGCTCATTTTGCCTTATTAAGCCAATTTTTGAGATATTTAAAAAAGAATAAACATGAGTCTTAGCTTGCATAGCTAAATCATAAAACTCATCAATATCTAGGGCACCAACACTGCCGGCGTCAACAACTGTCGTCACCCCAGCCTTAACACCAATTAGATCGGGTTCATCATGATATATAGGTGAGCGCGCAAAGCAGTGAGTGTGAGAATCGATCCAACCAGCACTGATATAGTGTTGACTTTTTAGATCCAACACCTGTTCAGATGGGGCTGTTATATCCTTGCCAATTTCAACAATTTTGCCATGGTTAATAGCGATATCAGTTACTGAATCATTAATAAGTTTGGCATTTTTTATAATTAAGTCATACATAATTTAATCCAACCCCTCCACCATGTTATAAATAGAGGGGAACATGACGTTATATAATTGGGAAGATACCACCAAAGATCATGGCACCCAAGATTGCACCGCCAGTAATAGGCTTTTTCCACACATAAAATAGTAGTGCACCAAGCAGTGAACCTATACCGATTGGAATAGAAGCAACCATAGCTGATAAAATAATCATTGGACCAAGAAATCTACCTGAAGCATTCCCCGCGCCCATCATGACATCAGCCCCAAAGGTTGAGCCACCGCCACTGTTAACGGTAAATTTACGTATCAGGATGATAATTAAGCCTATTGCTAAACCGAGAATTAAACCTGTTACTAATGCCACAAAAAAATTCTCAATTGGCAATGTATAGCCACCCGCTAATAACAGCGCTGGTACCCCTAAACCAATACCGGTTTGTAGTGCACCGCCGATATCAAGGATACCAACTAGCGATCCTTCAATAACACGTGCAAATAAAAAGCTCGCCCCAAAAGCTGCTACAGCGCCATAGTCGCCCGTTGTCATTCCTGATTTAAGCATTGCAACAAAGGCAATTTCATTAAAAGCGCCAATACCATATACATAGAAAGTATGCGTCCCAGCAAAAATACCAGCAGAGAGTAATCCACAAAGAATAGGGAAAGACCAATCTGCATACCAAAAACTTTTATTAATGGTTGTTTGAGTATTCATAATGTGTTGTTCCCTATATTATTTAAACCAATAAGACAAACCATCTCGAAATGAATTTATCATCTTCATATCAAAACCACGGAAATATCCGCTCATGACAAATAAGATGATTACTGCAACAAGCATGATTTTCATTACTCGATTCCAACCACTGTCATCTACACCTTTGCCAATCAAGATTCCCAGAACTAATCCTGGCACGGCATTACCCATAATTAATTGGGCAAGGCCACCAAACAATGTGCCCCAAAAACCACTTCTTCGACCAGCATCTAAGGCAGCTAACCAGAAAATAACTGGCATCACTGTAGCCACAAGCAAATTCGCAGCTGGAACTAGGACTTTTGTTGCCGTAATTTTTAATGAATCAGGAATAACTGATGTCGTTGTATTTAAAAATAACACAACAATCACACCGATAAATGCGCAAGCAAACGCCATTTTCTTAGGGTCATGTAGTGTTTGAGCTAAATTTCGATTTTTTATCATCAATAATGCAGCACCCCAGTTTGGGATAATACGATGATCAACATCTTGCGTGAATGAACCCGCAGCAACTGATGAAGCCCATGCATTAAAAAAGAATCCTAAACCAAATGAAAAGTGAGCAGCTGGATCACCCTCACATGAATTGAGCTCACCTAGGGTACGAAATGCCCCCATACCTTGATAGGTTGGAGCATGAAACATTCGAGCGGTACCCGCTCCTACTCCAAATCCACACAGTCCACCAATTACAATAGACTTTAACGCTATAATTAGAATTTCCATGATTTTCCTTTTACGTTATTTAGAGATAAATTTAATATCGCTTAGATCGATAAACGTAACATTTACTGATACATCAAGAGTGATGTCATAAAATGCTTTTTTTCTAGGTAAAAAGATAAATAAAAAACGTTCTGTAGTTATCTTTTCTGTAGCAGAAACAACACTAATATCTAGGGGTTCAATTCGTAACATTACATTATTCGTATTTTTAAGCACCTGTTTCTGCACTTGGCTTAAGGCTATGGCAAATGCACGCTGCTTTGAATCCCCTTGCCCGGTTACTCTTACTTGTATCTGCTCAGTTTTTTTCATATTTCAAACCTATTTAAGAACGAGGGTATTTTTTTAAAAATGCTTGGGCGATACGCTGACCAAGCTCTACCGTATCCATAAAACCAAAACCAAGCACTTTACAACCATCATTAATGGCAGTTTCACCCTCTTCAATCGAACGCATACCATGTCGTTGTGAATAACCATACTTATTTTGGGCTGTTATCGCACCCGCGCCACCACTTCCACAAAACGAAAGCCCTAAATCCGCATTTTCTTGATTCATCACATCACCTAATTTCATATCGGCGGCCATACCTGGTATAACAATTGCGCGACATCCATCAATAGAATTGATTCCTTCTGCAATTTTTTGTCCTTTTCCCATTCTATCGCCGATTACGATGACTACTTCAGCCATAATTGTTCTCCTATTAATTATCGTTTTTTATATCTAGTAACTTGTTTAGTTGGCCATGGCCACCTCATAATGAACAGCCAATAAATAAACCTCTTCCATTGGAAGATTATTGAATAGTTCTACTGTTTTACGCGAAAGAGCTAAAGCTTGCTCTGATAATTCATCAAATATAGTGGGATCGACTTCGGGGAGTTTTTCTAAAGTTTTTGCTCTTTCTACCATCGCTTTAACATGTGATAACAGCATCGCTTTTTGCACATCATTTTGAGTGATTTGATGCTCAGCTAACCAATGATTAATGATTTTTATCGTTTGCTCAGTAACAACTTCGGGATCTAAATCATCTTCGACCATTCGGAATTGTGGCATAGTCATTATTATTCTCTTGTTTATTTATAAGATGACTTAGCCTAAATGAAATAACAATCAATGTGGAGAGAGACTTTTTCCTATTGCAAAAGGAAATTTATTATCATGATGAGTGAGTTCTGTAACTAACAAGGATTGTCGTGTTGGACAAGTAATTGAGTAAATTGATTTTAAACTTAATCATTAAAAACGATTAAAAACGTCATTAACACCCTAAATTAATATTAAAAAACCCCGTTCCTCAACTTTTTTTTGATGATCGGGGTTTTAATGTTAAAGCTGATTATTGTGGAGAAGATATATAACCAAGATCGTTTTATTAAAAATTACCAGCTACCGGAGGCACCACCTCCACCGCTAGAACCTCCACCTCCACCGCTAAAGCCGCCGCTATCGCTAAAACCACCGCCAGAATCACCAAAATCGTCACTTCCTCCGTGACTATTTCCTCCTCCGCCAGCTCCGAGAGTTAAAAAGTTGCTAAACAGGAGGCTGAAAAAAAATACGACAAACATTATAACAAACAGAAAAAATGCTATCTCAAATATATATTCCACATGCCAAAGAGTGTATCCAGCAACAGATAATGCGTTAAATAAACCAGTACGTAAACATTGTTTGGTTTTATCTTTACGATATAATAATTTGGCAAGTATAAAACAAATAACGAATGACACCAGCGCATAATAAGCAAAGTTTTCTGTAAATAACTGTTCAATCCTAAGGCCTTGTTCATTATCTTCACAATTCGGGGCTGGATTATCGATTTTTTGTTTCAGCACAGATAAGGCATTATCAATACCTTGATAATAGTTATTTTGTCGAAATTCTGGCGCTAATTGCTCACGAATGATTTTACTGGCCACTAAGTCGGTAATAGTTCCTTCAAGCCCATAGCCAACCTCAATTCGCATGAGTTTATCGTCTTTTACAATAAGTAATAAAATACCATTGTCTTGTCCTTTTCGACCGATTTTCCATTGAATAAAGACTCTATCTGCGTATTGTTCTACCGTTTCATCATCCAGTTTGGGAATCATTAAAACCGCTATCTGGGCACCATCTGTTCGAGGCTTTTCAAAGCCAATTAGGCTTGATTCTAATGACTCTTTTTGAGAATCGGTTAAAGTATGAGTCGTGTCGATAACACGATGTGCAAATTCCGGGATGTCAGTTAGCCCATAACAAAACCAACTGAATGTTAACAATAAACTACTTAGAAAATATCTTTTCATTATATTTTCTGCCTCATGACTAACAACGCTAAATAAAACTATTATATAGTCAAATCAAAATCTTACTATTAAAACTTAATGAGTATGATCTTTGTTCATCTCATTACCAACGACCAGATGCACCGCCACCACCACTGCGGCCACCACCGCCACCACTAAATCCGCCACCTCGAGAACCACCGCTAGAACCACCAAAACCGCCACTTCCTCCGCGATTATTTCCTCCTCCGCCAGCTCCGGGAGTTAAAATGCCGCTAGCCATGGTACTTAAACAAAATACGACACACATTATAACAAACATCAAAAATGCTATCTCAAGTATATATTCCACATGCCAAAGAGTGTATCCAGCAACAGATAATGCGTTAAATAAACCAGTACGTAAACATTGTTTGGTTTTATCTTTACGATATAATAATTTGGCAAGTATAAAACAAATAACGAATGACACCAGCGCATAATAAGCAAAGTTTTCTGTAAATAACTGTTCAATCCTAAGGCCTTGTTCATTATCTTCACAATTCGGGGCAGGATTATCGATTTTTTGTTTCAGCACAGATAAGGCATTATCAATACCCTGATAATAGTTATTTTGTCGAAATTCTGGCGCTAATTGCTCACGAATGATTTTACTGGCCACTAAGTCGGTAATAGTTCCTTCAAGCCCATAGCCAACCTCAATTCGCATGAGTTTATCGTCTTTTACAATAAGTAATAAAATACCATTGTCTTGTCCTTTTCGACCGATTTTCCATTGAATAAAGACTCTATCTGCGTATTGTTCTACCGTTTCATCATCCAGTTTGGGAATCATTAAAACCGCTATCTGGGCACCATCTGTTCGAGGCTTTTCAAAGCCAATTAGGCTTGATTCTAATGACTCTTTTTGAGAATCGATTAAAGTATGAGTCGTGTCGATAACACGATGTGCAAATTCCGGGATGTCTGTTAGCCCATAACAAAACCAACTGAATATTAACAATAAACTACTTAGAAAATATCTTTTCATTATATTTTCTGCCTCATGACTAACAACGCTAAATAAAACTATTATATAGTCAAATCAAAATCTTACTATTAAAACTTAAAGAGTATGATCTCTTTGTTCATCTCATTACCAACGACCAGATGCACCACCACTGCGGCCGCCACATCCACCTCGGCACTCGAATAGCTATATGAAGATCGACTGCTTCTGCCACTCCCGCTACGACTTCTTCTTATGCCGTTTTTACGACTGATAGCGATGAATAACAAGTTAGCAAACACATAATTTATACCAAAAATAAAAACGACATCGGTAAGATATAAGTAACTAAAATCGTGAACATACCAAGTTACAATAAGGAGAAACAAACTATTTGATAGTGATGTGATGATAATGCGTTTAAATTCACTTTTTTCGAATTTAACCGTGAAAACGAACAAACAAAAAAAGAAAACACTTTCCAGCTTTGTTGAATAATCCAGTTAAACATCATATCTAACATTTCACTTAACCCAATTCTATAATTATTCTGGGTTTGTTTCTCTGGATGAATTTCATTACCCATTATGACATCTTTTAATACCGAAATTGCATCATTAATACCTTGATAATAGTTCTTTTGCTTAAATTGTGGGGTTTGCTGTTCCCGAATGATGTGGCTAGCGATTGTTGTAAAAAATAAACTGCTATTAATCGATATGATTAAGGCGCATATAGCGCCTTATTTTTTATCCTATTTACCAGCTACCGGAAGCGCCACCGCCTCCACTGCGACCACCACCGCCGCCGCTAAAGCCGCCACCTCCGCCGAAGCCACCGCTAGAACCACCAAAACCGCCTCCTCCTCGATGATTTCCTCTTCCGCCGCCTGCTCCGGGAGTCACAATGCGGCTGGCAATGGTACTCAAAATAAATACCACAAACATGATAAATACTATAATAAATATATCGCGCATATGCCAAAGGGTAAATCCACCAACAGATAGAGCGTTAAATAAACCAGTAAGAAGACATTGATTGGTTTTATCTTTACGATACAATAATTTGGCAAGTATAAGACAAATAACAAATGACACCAGCGCATAATTACTCAACATGGAAGTAAAATCTTCTGATGATAACAAGTTAAAGCCTTGTTCGTTATCTTCACTTTTCGGGGCAGGATTATCGATTTTTTGTTTCAGTGCAGATAAGGCATTATCAATTCCTTGATAATAGTTATTTTGTCGAAATTCTGGCGCTAATTGTTCACGAATAATTTTACTGGCCACTAAGTCGGTAATAGTTCCTTCAAGCCCATAACCAACCTCAATTCGCATACGTTTATCATCTTTTACAATAAGTAATAAAATACCATTGTCTTGTCCTTTTCGACCGATTTTCCATTGAATAAAGACTCTATCTGCGTATTGTTCTACCGTTTCATCATCCAGTTTGGGAATCATTAAAACCGCAATCTGGGCGCCATCTGTTCGAGGCTTTTCAAAGCCAATTAGGCTTGATTCTAATGACTCTTTTTGAGAATCGGTTAAAGTATGAGTCGTGTCGATAACACGATGTGCAAATTCCGGGATGTCTGTTAGCCCATAACAAAACCAACTGAATATTAACAATAAACTACTTAGAAAATATCTTTTCATTGTATTTTTTGCCTTATGATTAACAACGCTAAATAAAATTTTACTTTTTACAACAAACAGTTAATTGCGATCCATTTAATAAAGCGTTTAGACAAGATATCATTGGTTAACTAAAACTAGTATATAGCCGAATCATAATCTTACTATTAAAACTTAATGAGTATTATCTTTGTTCATCTCATTACCAACGACCAGATGCACCGCCACCACCACTGCGGCCGCCGCCTCCGCCGGTTCGGGAACATCTACTCGAATGGCTATATGAAGATCGGCTGCTACTGCCACTCCCGCTACGACTTCTTCTAGTGCCATTTTTAAAACTGATAGCGATGAATAACAAGTTAGCAACTACATAATTTATACCAAAAATAAAAACGACATCGGTTAGATATAAGTAAGTAAAACCGTGAACACACCAAGTTACAATTAGGATAAATAAACTATTTGATAGTGATGTAATGATAATGCGTTTAAATACATTTTTTTCGAATTTAACCGTGAAGGCTAAACAAACAAAAAAGGAAAACACTTTCCAGCTTTGTTGAATAATCCAGTTAAACAACATATCTAACATTTCACTTAACCCAATTCTATGATTATTCTGGGTTTGTTTCTCTGGATGAATTTCATAACCTATTGTGACATCTTTTAATACCGAAATTGCATCATTAATACCTTGATAATAATTATTTTGCTTAAATTGTGGAGCTAACTGTTCCCGAATGATGTGGCTAGCAACTAAATCAGTAACAATGCCTTCAAGCCCATACCCCACTTCAATACGCATCTGTCGGTCATCTTTTACTACTAACAATAAAATACCATTATCCAGCCCTTTTCTTCCAATTTTCCATTGGTTAAAAACTCTCTGCGCGTACTGCTCTATGGTTTCGTTGTCGAGATTTGCGATCATCAAAACCGCTATTTGCGCCCCATCAGTTTTCGAGTGTTCAAATTGAATTAGGCTTGATTCTAAAGACTTGACTTGCGATGCACTTAAAGTATTGGTTGTATCAATAATATGACTATTAAAAGCAGGAATTTCAGTCAAACCATAACTAAACCAACTAAGCATTAACAACATACTAAAGAAAACATATTTTTTCATTATATTTTGACCAAAATGACCTGCAATAGAATAATATTATTACTTTTAAAAAACGCATATCAAAAGCTAATCTACTCTATTTTAGGTTTAAGTAGTATAAGACTTCAATGGGTAGAAATGACTATTATATAGTCAGATAACAATTTTGCTATTAACATCTGCTTTTTTTATCAAGTTTTGCCGTCATGGAAATTTGGCACTATTTATTTTGTATTGGGGAAACTTAATAGAGCTTTATTGTAAAATATTTCTATGAGATCGAGTTAATGTATGGTCATAACTCGATCTTAAAGGATGAGAATTTCAGTTGATCGATACCAACTGATGATTTACAGCAAACTTAACGCTCAATATTTTTTGACAATTATGTTTATTGAAAGTTAACTGCGGGTGCATTTGAAATTTCTTTTTCATTATCAACCGTAAATTGCTGTTTAGGTTCTACACCTATAAAGCCAGCAATCCACTTATTTGGTATTTTTCGGATATAAATATTAAACGATTGAACTGCTTGTATATATCGTCCTCGGGCAACTGCGATCCGATTTTCAGTGCCTTCTAACTGGCTCATAAGATCCTGAAAAAGTGAACTGGCTTTAAGATCTGGATAGTTTTCACTGACAGCAATTAAGTGACTTAAGGCAGTACTTAATTCTGATTGCGCTTGTTGGAATTTAGCAAATAAAGCAGGATCAGTTAGCTGATCAGCATTGATTTGAATTGAGCCAACTTTACTTCTTGCTTCGGTCACTTGAGTTAACACTTCTTTTTCGTGTGTAGTATAACCTTTAACCGTATTAACTAAACTTGGAGTTAAATCAGCCCGACGCTTATATTGGTTGACAACTTCTGACCATGCAGCTGCTACACCTTCGTCACGGGTTTGGATATCATTGTATCGACTAAAACAAAAAAATGCTCCAACAATAATTAATACCAAAACACATAATAGAAATTTTGATTTCATTGTATATTCCTATAAATAGTTGAATTTATGGATAGCTTAACAAATGAATACATCAAAAAATAGAATTAAAATAAGCTATCTGCGATTTTTAAACACTTATTTATACCTCAAGTTTAAATCTCACTAACAAATTTATACCGATATCTCGATAAAAAGAACAAGCTCTGAAAAAAACAAGGAATGTAAGTTATCAATCTGTGGACTCACTAATATTGAATTGGCTATATTGCAAATTAATGTCGCCTTAATCCACACCGTTTAAGATAATTTACTCAATATTATTATAGCCATTTTTATAATGCATGCTATGCATAATCCTAATTTACGCATAAAAAATATACCGCTTATTTTTATTCTTGATCATAAAACTTTTATTAATGATGATTTAGGTAGATTTTACCAATTTATAATAAGCGGTTTATTATTTGATAATTATTTATAATACACTTTCAAAGCATTCTAACTGTGCCGGCTCATAGTAAATATCGTTATTATTTGGTCTATTTCCGGTATTACGATGTGTATGTTTGAATTGTTCTGAATTTACCCAAGCGTCAAAATCGGCTTTTGATTCCCACTCGGCAAATGATGAAAATAACGTATAATTTTCCTCAGATTTCCCCTTTAAAAAATAAAAACGATTAAAGCCTTTCATCTCTTTTAAATGAGTATCACGATTACGCCATATTTCAATAAAAGCCTCTTCACTACCTCGTTTTACTTTAAATCGGTTCATGACAATATACATATCTAAACTCCTTTTTTAAATACACATAAAAAAATAGCACGTGCTTACACGTGCTATTTTAATAACTTAGTCCTACTGACTATTGATTTTCTTCTGCAGAATTGAGTAATTCTGCTAAGTTAGCTGTTGCTTCTTCAGCTGAAACAGTTGGTTGAATTTCATCATCAATAGGCATTGTACGTTTACGCAAACGCTCTTTATGATAAGCATAACCAGTACCAGCTGGAATTAAGCGACCAACAATAACGTTTTCTTTCAAGCCACGAAGCTCATCATTTTTACCAGCAACTGCTGCTTCAGTTAATACGCGAGTCGTTTCTTGGAACGATGCCGCAGAAATAAATGATTCAGTAGTAAGTGATGCTTTAGTAATACCAAGCAGATCATGCAAGTAAACAATTGGCTCTTTACCTTGTGCCTCAAGCTCACGATTAATAATCTTCAAGCGTGAAACTTCAAGTTGTTCGCCGTCAAGTAAACGAGAACCACCCGGATGAATAACTGTCGCTTTACGTAACATCTGACGAACAATAACTTCAATATGTTTATCATTGATTTTTACACCTTGTAAGCGATAAACTTCTTGAACTTCGTTAACGATGTAACGTGTCACTGCATTAACACCACGTAAACGTAAAATGTCATGTGCAGATTCTGGACCGTCAGAAATCACATCACCACGTCCAACTTGTTCGCCTTCAAATACGTTGAGTTGACGCCATTTTGGAATCATCTCTTCATATGGATCACTACCATCTAGTGGAGTGATAATTAAGCGACGTTTACCTTTGGTTTCTTTACCAAACGAGATAATACCATCGATTTCAGCAAGAATTGCTGGCTCTTTAGGTTTACGTGCTTCAAATAAGTCAGCAACGCGTGGTAAACCACCGGTAATATCTTTAGTACCAACCGATGCTTGTGGAATACGTGCAAGTGTATCACCCACATTGATTTCAGCACCATCTTCTAATTGTACTAATGCTTTACCTGGTAAGAAATATTGAGCAAGCATCTCTGTACCTGCAACATAAATATCTTTACCTTTAGCATCAACAATCTTAATTGCTGGACGTAAATCTTTACCAACACCTGTTCGTTCAGCGACATCTAAAATAACAATTGATGATAAACCTGTTAATTCGTCGGTTTGACGGGTGATAGTTTGACCATCAACCATATCAACAAATTTAACAAAGCCTTTCGCTTCAGAGATAACTGGCATGGTATGTGGATCCCAGTTAGCAACTGTTTCACCGGCATCAACCGCTGCACCATTACCTTTAGTTAGAATCGAACCATAAGGAACTTTATAAGTTTCTTTCATTCGACCTAATTCATCGATAATCGTTAATTCAGCATTACGAGATGTAATAACCAGTTTCTTATCTGGGTTAGTTACAAATTTAGCATTAGATAATTTGATGCTACCTTTGTTTTTAACTTGAACACTTGATTCTGCTGCTGCTCGTGATGCCGCACCACCGATATGGAACGTACGCATGGTTAACTGTGTACCTGGCTCACCGATTGATTGAGCAGCGATAACACCGATTGCTTCACCTTTATTTACTAGGTGACCACGGGCTAAGTCACGACCATAACATTTCGCACAAACACCAAAGTCAGTATCACACGAAACAACTGAACGAACTTTAACGCTATCTACAGATTCTTCTTCAAGTAAATCACAATAGTTTTCATCAAGTAGCGTATTACGAGGAATTAAAATATCCGCACTACCTGGTTTTAATACATCTTCTGCTGTTACACGACCTAATACACGTTCACGAAGTGGCTCTTTAACATCTCCACCTTCGATAACTGGTGTCATCACTACACCTTCTAACGTACCACAGTCATCTTCAATAACGACTAGATCTTGAGCTACGTCAACTAAACGGCGAGTTAAGTAACCTGAGTTCGCAGTTTTTAATGCGGTATCGGCAAGACCTTTACGCGCACCATGGGTCGAGATAAAGTACTGAAGAACGTTTAACCCTTCACGGAAGTTTGCCGTAATTGGTGTTTCGATGATTGAACCATCCGGTTTTGCCATCAATCCACGCATACCAGCTAACTGACGAATCTGAGCTGCAGAACCCCGCGCACCAGAGTCGGCCATCATATAGATGCTGTTAAATGAAGATTGAACTTCTTCTTTACCTTCATGATTGATCACTTTTTCAGTTGATAAGTTATCCATCATCGCTTTAGCAACACGTTCATTGGCTGCTGCCCAGATATCGATAACTTTGTTATAGCGTTCACCAGCGGTAACTAAACCTGATTGGAACTGTTCTTGAATTTCAGCAACTTCAATTTCAGCTTCATTGATGATTTGTAATTTTTTAGCTGGAATTTCCATATCATCAATACCAACCGATACACCAGAACGTGCTGCATAAGCAAATCCGGTATACATTACTTGGTCAGCCAAGATAACAGTTTCTTTCATGCCTAATTGGCGATAACAAATATTTAAAATTCGTGAAATCGCCTTTTTACCAAGTGGTTGATTGATGACAGAGAAGCTCATACCTTTAGGCATAATTAACCATAAGATAGCACGACCAACTGTAGTATCAACTACAGAAGTTGTATCTTCCCACTCACCAATACTATTACGGTGGCTTTCAGTAATACGTACTTTAACTTTAGCATGTAGCTCAACAAGACCTAAGCGATACAGTTTTTCTGCTTCTTTAGGTCCGGTTAAAATCATGCCTTCACCTTTCGCATTGACTTTATCACGAGTCATGTAGTAAAGACCTAATACCACGTCCTGAGAAGGAACAATGATAGGCTCACCACTCGCAGGTGAAAGAATGTTGTTGGTTGACATCATTAACGCACGCGCTTCTAATTGCGCTTCTAACGTTAATGGTACATGAACCGCCATTTGGTCACCATCGAAGTCAGCATTGAATGCCGCACAAACTAATGGATGTAATTGGATCGCTTTACCTTCAATTAGGATAGGTTCAAATGCCTGAATACCTAATCGGTGAAGTGTTGGTGCACGGTTTAGTAATACCGGATGTTCACGGATAACTTCATCTAAGATATCCCAAACAATTGCATCTTCACGTTCAACCATTTTCTTGGCTGCTTTAATGGTAGTTGCATAACCACGACGCTCTAATTTACCGTAAATAAATGGTTTGAATAATTCAAGTGCCATTTTCTTCGGTAAACCACATTGATGTAATCGTAAGTATGGACCTACAGTGATTACTGAACGACCTGAGTAGTCAACACGTTTACCTAATAAGTTTTGACGGAAACGACCTTGCTTACCTTTAATCATATCGGCAAGTGATTTTAATGGACGTTTGTTTGAACCGGTAATAGCACGACCACGGCGACCATTATCTAATAATGCGTCAACAGATTCTTGTAACATACGTTTTTCGTTACGTACGATAATATCTGGCGCTGCCAAATCTAATAAACGTTTTAAACGATTATTACGGTTAATCACTCGACGATATAGATCGTTCAAATCTGATGTTGCAAAACGTCCGCCATCTAGCGGTACTAATGGACGTAAATCGGGTGGCAACACAGGTAATACGTTTAAGATCATCCATTCTGGTTTATTTTCTGATTGAATGAATGCTTCAATAATCTTAATACGTTTAGTCAGTTTTTTACGCTTAGTTTCAGAATTGGTAGTTTCAAGCTCATCACGTAGTGCTTCACATTCAGCTTGCACATCGATATTACGTAGTAATTCTTGAATTGCTTCGGCACCCATACGAGCATCGAATTCATCACCAAACTCTTCTAACGCATCTAAATATTGTTCTTCTGTTAAAATTTGACCGCGTTCTAAGTTTGTCATTCCGCCGTCAAGAACCATAAATGATTCAAAATAAAGCACACGTTCAATGTCACGAAGTGGCATATCTAATAATAGACCAATACGTGATGGTAATGATTTTAAAAACCAGATATGTGCAGTAGGTGATGCGAGCTCAATATGCCCCATACGCTCACGACGTACTTTGGCTTGAGTAACTTCAACACCACATTTTTCACAGATCACACCACGGTGTTTTAAACGTTTATATTTTCCACATAAACATTCATAATCTTTTACTGGTCCAAAAATACGAGCACAAAACAATCCGTCACGTTCCGGTTTGAACGTACGATAGTTAATTGTTTCAGGTTTTTTAACTTCACCAAAAGACCATGAACGAATCATATCAGGAGAGGCAAGGCCTATCTTGATAGCATCAAAATCTTCAGTTTTAGTTTGTGCTTTTAGAAACTTTAGTAAGTCTTTCACAATTGACTCCTATGGAGTTAAACCAATTAGATAACTTATCATTGCTGATAAGTTATCCCTATAAATAGAAATCATTTCAGTTAGTTAAGATTACTCTTCATCTAACTCGATATTAATACCTAACGAACGAATCTCTTTTAATAATACATTAAATGATTCTGGAATCGCAGGCTCCATACGATGATCACCATCTACAATATTTTTATACATCTTAGTACGACCATTCACATCATCTGATTTAACAGTTAACATTTCTTGTAGAGTATAAGCAGCACCATATGCTTCAAGTGCCCATACTTCCATCTCACCGAAACGTTGACCACCAAATTGAGCTTTACCACCCAATGGTTGTTGTGTAACCAGACTATATGAACCTGTAGAACGCGCATGCATCTTATCATCAACTAAGTGATTCAATTTCAGCATATACATGTAACCTACAGTTACTGGACGTTCAAATTGCTCACCTGTACGACCATCAAACAATGTAATTTGACCTGAAGTTGGTAAATCACCCAGCTCAAGTAATGACTTGATTTCTTGCTCTTTTGCACCGTCAAAGACTGGCGTTGCAAGAGGCATACCATTACGTAAATTTTGTGCCAATGTCATCACTTCTTGGTCAGTAAATTCAGCAACATTGACTTTCTGTGCTGCCCCTAAACCAAGGTCATAAGCTTTTTGAATGAAATCACGTAATTTAGCTAACTCTTGCTGTTCTTTTAGCATTGCATCGATCTTCTGACCAATACCTTTTGCCGCCATACCTAAGTGAGTTTCTAAAATCTGACCGATATTCATACGAGACGGAACACCAAGTGGATTCAATACGATATCAACCGGACGTCCTTTATCATCATATGGCATATCTTCAATTGGGTTGATTTTAGAGATAACCCCTTTGTTACCATGGCGACCCGCCATCTTATCACCAGGCTGAATTTGACGTTTAACGGCTAAGTAAACTTTAACAATTTTGAGAACTCCAGGTTGTAAATCATCACCTTGAGTAATCTTCATTCGTTTAGCTTCAAGTTTCTTATTAAATTCAGCTTTGATTTCATCATGTTGTTCAGCAAGTTGTTCTAATTGAGCTTGCTTACTTTCATTAGAAATACCAATGGTTAACCATTTTTCACGTGGTAAAGCATCTAATTTGTCTGCTTTAATACCACCAGAAATTAATACATCACGGATACGAGCAAACAATGCTGCTTCTAAAATTTTAAGTTCTTCAGTTAAGTCTTTTCTTACTTGTTTCAGTTGCATCTCTTCAATTTCAAGTGCACGTTTGTCTTTTTGTACACCATCACGAGTGAAGACTTGTACATCAATAACCGTACCTGAAACACCATTTGGTACACGTAATGAAGTATCTTTAACATCAGATGCTTTTTCACCGAAAATAGCACGTAGTAATTTCTCTTCTGGTGTTAATTGCGTTTCGCCTTTAGGCGTTACTTTACCAACAAGAATATCACCACCTTTTACTTCAGCGCCGATATAAACAATACCAGACTCATCAAGTTTAGAAAGTGCTGCTTCACCCACATTTGGAATATCAGCAGTAATTTCTTCAGCACCAAGTTTAGTATCACGAGATACACAAGATAGTTCTTGAATATGAATCGAAGTGAAACGATCATCTTGTACCACTTTTTCAGAGACTAAAATAGAATCCTCAAAGTTATAACCGTTCCATGGCATAAATGCCACGCGCATATTTTGACCAAGTGCTAACTCACCTAAATCCGTTGATGGACCGTCTGCAAGTACATCGCCACGCTCAACTTTTTCACCTAATTCCACGCATGGAATTTGGTTAATACAAGTATTTTGGTTAGAACGGGTATATTTAGTTAAGTTGTAAATATCAATACCTGTTTCACCGGCATACATTTCATCATCGTTAACGTTAATAACAATACGTGAAGCATCAACATATTGTACTGTACCGCCACGACGAGCAACCGCAGTTACACCTGAGTCAACAGCAACCGCACGTTCCATACCAGTACCAACAAAAGGTTTTTCTGCTTTTAATGTTGGTACAGCTTGACGTTGCATGTTCGCACCCATCAAGGCACGGTTCGCATCATCATGCTCAAGGAATGGGATTAATGAAGCACCAACAGAAACGATTTGTTGTGTTGATACGTCCATATAATGAACTTGTTCCGGGCTATATAAACCAGATTCACCATTTAAACGGCAAGTCACTAAATCTTCTTTAAAGCGACCATCGTCATCAAGATTTGAGTTAGCCTGAGCTATAACAAACTCACTTTCATCGATTGCTGATAAATAGTTAATCTCATCAGTCACAACACCGTCAATCACTCGACGATATGGCGTTTCTAAGAATCCATACTCATTGGTACGTGAATAAACCGCTAATGAGTTAATCAAACCGATGTTTGGACCTTCCGGCGTTTCAATCGGACATACACGACCATAATGTGTAGGATGTACGTCACGCACTTCAAAGCCTGCACGTTCACGAGTTAAACCACCTGGACCTAATGCAGAAATACGACGTTTGTGAGTAATTTCAGATAATGGATTGTTTTGATCCATAAACTGAGATAATTGGCTAGAACCAAAGAACTCACGAATTGCCGCTGAAATTGGTTTAGCATTGATCATATCTTGTGGCATTAATGAATCAAGATCACCTAAAGATAGACGCTCTTTTACAGCTCGTTCAACACGAACTAAACCAATACGGAATTGGTTTTCAGCCATTTCACCAACACTACGGATACGACGATTGCCTAAGTGATCGATATCATCAACTTCACCATGACCATTACGGATGCTGATTAATTTCTTCATTACATCAACGATATCAGCTTTTGTTAAGACACTTTCGCCTTCAATATCGTCTCGTCCTAAAGAACGATTGAACTTCATACGACCTACAGCTGATAAGTCATAACGTTCGTCGGAGAAGAATAGATTATCAAATAACGCTTCGGCTGCTTCTTTTGTTGGTGGCTCGCCTGGACGCATCATTCGATAAATTTCAACTAATGCACCTAATCGATCACGTGTTGAATCAACATTTAATGTTTCAGAAATAAATGGTCCATGATCTAAATCATTAGTGAATAATGTTTCAATTTTCTTATAACCAGCATTGGTTAATTCAAGTAATAGTTCTAAAGAAATTGGTGTATTGGCAAAAGCAATAACCTCACCAGTTTCTTCATCAACATAATTTTTTGCTAAAACTTTATTTACAATATATTCAACTGGAACGTCGATTTTAGTTACTTTATCTTTTTCAAGCTCACGAATATGACGAGCTGTAATACGACGACCTTTTTCTGCGTAAACTTTGCCTTTAGATTCGATATCAAATAGCGCTGTTTCACCACGTAAACGCTCTGGCACAAGTTCCATTTTTAATTTTGATTTGCCTACTTCGAAAATAGTTTTTTCGAAGAACATATCTAAAATTTCTTCAGTTTCATAACCTAACGCACGTAAAATAATTGTTGCTGGAAGTTTACGACGACGGTCGATACGAGCAAAAAGATTATCTTTTGGATCAAATTCGAAATCAAGCCAAGAGCCACGATAAGGAATAATCCGAGCATTATATAAAACTTTACCAGAAGAGTGCGTTTTACCTTTATCACTGTCAAAGAACACACCTGGACTACGATGTAATTGTGAAACGATAACACGTTCAGTACCGTTAATCACAAAAGTACCATTGTCCGTCATTAAAGGGATTTCGCCCATATAGACGTCTTGCTCTTTAATATCTTTAACTGTTCCTTCTGGCGCATCTTTATCATAAATAACTAAACGTAATTTAACGCGCAATGGTGCTGAGTAAGTGATCCCTCTGATTTGACATTCTTTTACATCAAACACAGGTTCGCCCATTTTAAAGCTTACGTATTGTAACTCAGCGCTACCACTATAACTTTTTATCGGAAATATTGAACGGAATGCGGCTTCTAAGCCATATTGACCTTCTGGGTCTTGCTCAATAAACTTCTGGAACGAATCAAGTTGAATAGAAAGAAGATACGGTATATCCAAGACTTGTGGACGCTTACCAAAATTCTTACGAATTCGTTTTTTCTCGGTATAAGAGTAAACCATTAGTTCCTCAACTTGCTTATCTGCTATTTTAGCATGATTAAATATTCATCAGGGTACTACGAAATGATAACGCCTGACACCTCATCGAAAATATCTATAAATATCAATTGATTAGGCTTAATAAATATATTATTTCTTTATTACTTTTTATTGATAATCTTCAAATAAAATTATTTGACTTATTACAGCGCAAAAAGGCTGGAGGTATAAAACCCCCAGCCGTTTAGCTTGCTATTGATAAACTTACTTAAGTTCGACAACTGCACCAGATTCTTCAAGTGCCTTTTTAAGTTCATCTGCGTCAGCTTTGCTAACACCTTCTTTAACTGTTGCTGGAGCTGATTCAACAAGGTCTTTTGCTTCTTTTAAGCCTAATCCTGTTGCACCACGAACTGCTTTGATAACAGCTACTTTGTTAGCGCCAACATCTTTTAAGATTACATCAAATTCAGATTTTTCTTCAGCTGATTCAGCTGGGCCTGCTGCTGCAACTGCTACAGCTGCTGCTGCAGAAACGCCAAATTTTTCTTCCATCATTGATACAAGTTCAACAACATCCATTACAGACATTTCTGCAACTGCATCTAAAATTTGTTCTTTAGTGATAGACATAATATAGTTTCCCAAATTTACATTTTTTTAATTAATAAAATTCACAATCACAGCGCTATTAAGCAGCTTGTTTTTGATCACGAACCGCTGCAAGAGTACGAACCAATTTGCCAGCTGCGGCTTCTTTCATGGTTGACATCAAGCGAGCTAATGCTTCTTCATAAGTAGGTAATGTTGCTAAGCGATCAATGTTCGCTGCAGTAATTAACTCACCTTCAAAGGCTGCGGCTTTAATCTCAAAATTATCATTTTCTTTTGCAAACGCTTTAAAAATACGCGCAGCAGCACCTGGGTGCTCATTTGAAAATGCAATTAGAGTTGGACCAACAAACGAATCTTTTAAGCACTCGTATTGAGTTCCCTCAACAACACGGCGTAATAAGGTGTTACGAACAACACGCATATAAACACCAGCTTCACGAGCAGATTTACGTAATGCAGTCATGTTTTCTACAGTTACGCCACGAGAGTCAGCTACAACTGCAGATAGCGCACCTTTGGCGATTTCATTAACTTCAGCAACAATTTCTTGTTTATTTTGAAGATTTAGTGCCATTGGTATTGCTCCTGGATTAAACTAGGCAAAGCCTAGAATTATTTAAACTAACTACAAATGTAATTAGCACAATCACGATGAGCAGAATGCCTGTATTATATCTTATCAGGTTCTGTCACCGTCTACGTAGGAAGATTAAGTAATTAAATATCAATTACACCTACGGTCTTGGACGGGGTCTGGTTAAGGCCAGACACCAACCGATTCTTTGTTTAACAATTAATTAAACAGATGCATTTAAAGTTGCTTGGTCGATAGCAACACCAGCGCCCATTGTAGTAGAAAGACTAACTTTCTTCACAAATACACCTTTTGAAGATGCTGGTTTTGCACGTTTTAATGCAACAAGTAATGCTTCTAAATTCTCTTTAAGCTTATCTGCATCGAAATCAGCTTTACCGATAGTAGTATGGATAATACCATTTTTATCATTACGGTAACGGATTTGACCAGCTTTAGCGTTTTTCACTGCTTCAGCAACGTTAGGTGTTACAGTACCAACTTTAGGGTTTGGCATTAAACCACGTGGCCCTAAAATCTGACCTAATTGACCAACAACACGCATAGCGTCTGGAGATGCAATAACAACATCAAAGTCCATTTCGCCTTTTTTGATTTGATCCGCTAGATCATCCATACCAACTAATTCAGCACCAGCTTCTTTAGCGGCATCAGCGTTTGCACCTTGAGTAAATACAGCAACACGTACACTACGTCCGGTACCGTGAGGAAGAACGATAGCACCACGCACATTTTGATCTGATTTACGTGAATCAATACCTAAATTAACTGCAACATCAACGCTTTCAGTAAATTTAGCAGTAGCAAATTCTTTTAATAAAGCGATTGCTTCATTGATTTCATATTGTTTAGTCGCGTTTACTTTTTCGCGGATAAGTTTAGCTTTCTTAGATAATTTAGCCATGAATTAACCCTCCACTTCCAAGCCCATTGAACGAGCAGTACCTTCAATAGAACGCATCATCGTTTCAATAGTTGCACCATTCATATCAGCAGCTTTCAATTCAGCGATTTCACGAATTTGAGCGCTTGTTACTTTACCTACTTTTTTCTTATTAGGCTCACCAGAACCCGACTTGATTTTAGCTGCTTTCTTTAATAATACAGCCGCAGGAGGAGTCTTAGTTACAAAAGTAAATGAACGGTCAGAATATACTGTAATAACAACAGGAATAGGTAGACCTTTTTCCATGCTTTCTGTTTTAGCGTTAAATGCTTTACAGAATTCCATGATGTTAACACCATGTTGACCAAGTGCTGGACCAACTGGTGGACTAGGATTTGCTGCACCAGCTGCAACTTGCAACTTGATGTAGGCTTGTACTTTTTTTGCCATTTTAGTTTCCTTTTTCTCGGGTGCAAACGCTTCTATTAATCAATAGACAGCTCCCCTAAGTTAAATGAGGGCGAAATTATCCTACAACTAATACAAAAATGCAAGACTTTTTATTAGCGGATAAAATAAAAGCAGGTATAACCCTGCTTTTATATAATAAATGAACGATATTAAAGTACGTCGATCGCATTAAGTTCTTTAAATGCAAGTTCTAAACGAGCAACTAAAGATTCTTGACCTTTACGTAACCATACGCGTGGATCATAATATTTTTTATTTGGAGCATCAACGCCTTCAGGGTTACCTAATTGACCTTGAAGGTAAGCTTCATTTGCTTTGTAATATTCTAAAACACCAGCCCAGTTTGCCCATTGCGTATCAGTATCGATGTTCATTTTAACAACACCGTAACTTACTGCTTCTGCAATTTCTTCAGGAGTAGAACCAGAACCACCATGGAACACAAAGTTCAATGATTTAGCTGGTAAATTGAATTTCTCAGATACATATTTTTGAGAGTTATCTAAAATTTTTGGCGTTAATTTAACATTACCTGGCTTATAAACACCATGAACGTTACCGAATGAAGCTGCGATAGTGAAACGCGGGCTAATTGCACTTAAACGTTCATAAGCATAAGCAACATCTTCAGGTTGAGTATAAAGTGCTGAACTATCCATATGGCTATTGTCAACACCATCTTCTTCACCACCAGTACAACCAAGCTCTAATTCTAATGTCATTTTCATCGCTGACATACGAGCAAGATATTGACAACAAATATCAATATTATCTTTTAAAGATTCTTCTGAAAGATCGATCATGTGAGAAGAGAATAGAGGTTTACCCGTTTTAGCAAAGTGAGCTTCACCTGCGTCAAGTAATCCATCAACCCATGGAAGAAGTTTTTTAGCACAGTGGTCGGTATGAACGATAACTGGCACACCATATTTTTCAGCCATAAGGTGAACATGTTTAGCGCCAGAAATTGCACCTAAAACAGCAGTTTCTTGCCCATCTAATTTCAATCCTTTACCTGCGATGAATTGAGCACCACCATTAGAGAATTGAACGATAACAGCAGAACCAACTTTAGCCGCAGTTTCGATTACTGCATTAATTGTATTAGTGTCAACACAGTTAACAGCTGGTAATGCAAAATTATTTTCACGAGCAACTTGAAACACTTTTTGAACATCATCACCGGTTACAACACCAGGTTTAACGACATCAGAAATCTTTGTAGCCATTTTAATACCTATAGATTTATTTATATAAAAATTAAAGGATGAGTGATTGGCTCATCCTTCATATAGAAAACTATTACGCTTTTGCTCTCTCTTCTAGCATTGCAACAGCAGGAAGTTTTTTACCTTCTACAAACTCTAGGAAGGCACCACCACCAGTTGAAATATAAGAGATTTTATCTTCAATACCAAATAAATCAATTGCAGCTAATGTATCACCACCACCTGCGATTGAGAAACCTTGGCTGTCAGCAATTGCTTTAGCAACAATCTCGGTACCACGACGGAAATTAGGGAACTCAAATACGCCAACAGGGCCATTCCATAATATAGTTTTGGCTTTTTTGATAATGTCTGCTAATGCTTCAGCTGATTTATCACCTAAATCAAGAATTTGTTCATTCTCTTTTACATCGGCAACTGATTTTTCAGTAGCTGTTGCAGTTTCACTAAATTCTGTTGCTACACGAACATCAGTAGGAACTGGAATATGACAATTAGCCATTAATTTTTTTGCTTCAGGAATTAAATCAGCTTCATAAAGTGATTTACCAACATTATAGCCTTCAGCTGCGATAAATGTATTTGCAATACCACCACCAACAATAATTTGGTCAGCGATTTTTGATAAAGAATCAAGAACAGTCAATTTTGTTGATACTTTAGAACCAGCAACAATCGCAACCATTGGACGAGCTGGATTATCTAACGCTTTACCTAAAGCATCAAGTTCAGCTGCTAATAATGGACCTGCACAAGCAACTGGCGCAAATTTACCAGCTCCATGAGTTGAAGCTTGAGCACGGTGAGCAGTACCAAATGCATCCATTACATAGATATCACAAAGTGCTGCATATTTTTTAGATAAAGTTTCATCATCTTTACCTTCGCCTACATTAAAACGTACGTTTTCAAGAACAACTAGTTCGCCTTCTTTAACGTCAACACCGTTAAGATAATCTTTTACTAGACGAACAGGGAAAGAAACATGTTCTTTTAAATAATCAACCACTGGTTGTAAAGAGAACTCAGGGTTATATTCGCCTTCAGTTGGACGGCCAATATGAGAAGTAACCATTACTTTAGCGCCTTTTTTAATGGCTTCTTCAATAGTCGGTAATGATGCTTTAATTCGAGCATCAGAAGTAACCTTACCATTTTTGACCGGCACATTAAGATCTGAGCGAATAAATAAACGTTTCCCTTTTAGATCAAGATCTTGCATTCTAATGATAGACATGAGACTTCCTCTTTTAAATATAAAAACAATAAAATTTTTGCTATTCTAACATAAAATTTCTTTTTAGGTTACATCCATTATCGGTTATATAGTAAACATTTAGTAGAAATTAGTTATTTATACTATATAGGAAATTTTTTTATGTAACAGCATTGACAATAGAAAGAAAATCAGGCATATTTCCCCGCCTTATTAATATGTATTTTTTATCTAAACTTGGGAGTTGACTTTGGCTAATATCAAATCAGCTAAGAAGCGTGCGGTTCAGTCCGAAAAACGCCGTAAACATAATGCTAGTAACCGTTCAATGATGCGTACTTATATTAAAAAAGTTTACGCAGCTGTAGCAGCTGGTGATAAACAAACAGCTGAAGTAGCATTCAAAGACATGCAAGCAGTTGTTGACCGTCAAGCGGCTCGTGGTCTAATCCACAAAAACAAAGCAGCACGTCATAAAGCGAATTTAATTAAACAGATTAAAGCATTAGCTTAATTTTCTAATCTGTTGACAATAGAGTTAAAGAAAATTGAAAAAAAGTGGTGTAAGCCACTTTTTTTATTTATATACTATTATTTAAATTTATGTGAATAAAAGAAAAGAGAGCGTATTGTGGTTCAGCGTGATTATGTAAGAAAAAAGAGCCAATCAAAAGGAAAAGCTAAAAAAAATAAGTCACGATTATTCCCATCGTTAATGATATTCCTTGCAATCATCATTATTATTTTGTTTTCTTCTATTCTATATTATCTTTCAACCAATTCTTCTGAAAAACCAGTTGAAAAACCAAAAGTCAAAACTGAATCACCAGCGATAACCCTACCGGAAAAACCACAAGAACGCTGGACTTACCTTAAAGAATTGGAAACACCAAATGCTAGTAGTAACTCAAATAAAGCGGCAAGCGAACGGCAACAAATATTAGATAGCTTTATGAATAACACCACGACCACATCGACTTTATCATCAAGTAATGATAATACTAAATGGTTACTACAATGTGGGGCTTTTAAAGATAAAACTAATGCAGATACATTAAAAGCATCTTTGGCAATGACCGGTATTAGTGGTAACATATCTTTAAGTCAGCAGTTATATCGAGTTACCGTTGGGCCTTATACAAATAAAGGTGATGTGCAAAAAGCATTAAACACTTTAAAAACGAATGGAATTAATAACTGTATTATTTCTAATTAAATAAGATATATTATGAATATACTTAAGCATATACAGACCTTTTTGGTAATGTTATGGTCTCGTATAAATCATGATCGTTTAACCTCATCCTCGGCAGAACTAGCTTATACGACAATACTTGCATTAGTCCCATTAATAACTGTTGTGTTTTCCTTACTTTCTGCGTTTCCTATGTTTAATGAAGTTAGCCAATCATTAAAACAGCTCATTTATAGCAATCTTGTCCCTACTGCAAGTGACACCATTCAAAATTACCTAGAACAATTTATTGCCAATACAAAAAAAATGACATTTATCGGAATTATCGGTTTAATAGTAACATCATTACTACTTATTAATTCTATTAATAATGCACTAAACCGTATCTGGCAAACCAAACGCAAACGCTCCTTCATGTATAACTTAACCATGTATTGGACAATTTTAACATTAGGTCCTATTTTAGTTGGCTCAAGTGTTGCAGTAAGTTCTTATATATTTTCCCTAAAATGGTTATCGAATGCTGCTAGTGGTGATCTCCTACTAAGTACTTTACCATTTATCATATCGGTTGTTGGATTTTGGTTGCTCTACAGCATTATTCCAACTGAATCAATTCCATTTAAAGAAGCTGCAATTGGTGCGTTAGTTGCAGCAATATTATTCGAAATTGGTAAACGTGCTTTTGCGCTGTATGTTACTTCTTTTCCGACTTATCAACTTATTTATGGGGTAGTTTCCTCAATTCCCATTATGTTAGTTTGGATCTACTGCTCATGGTGTATTGTTTTGTTTAGCGCCGAATTTGCAGCAACACTCGCTGACTATAATAAACAACAAAAAGCGCTATTAAAGCCCCAATCTTAACTGGAATAATATAAATTATGATTGCCTTAATCCAACGTGTAAAACAAGCATCGGTTTCTGTTGATAATCAAATTATTGGTCAAATCGATCAGGGATTACTTGTTTTACTCGGTGTTGAACAAGATGACAACGAGCAAAAAGCAATACGCTTGAGTGAAAAAGTACTCGGCTATCGTATTTTCAGTGATATTAATGACAAAATGAATCTCAATGTTCAGCAAATAAATGGAAAATTGTTGGTTGTTTCTCAATTCACTCTGGCCGCTGATACTCAAAAAGGTATGCGCCCAAGTTTCACAAAAGGTGCTCCACCCGATAAAGCTAATGAACTTTATCAATTTTTTGTTAGACAATGTCAGCAACAAATTGAGACACAAACTGGACAATTTGCCGCTGACATGCAGGTTTCTCTTATTAACGATGGACCCGTAACTTTTTGGCTACAAGTTTAAAAATTATTTTACTTTATTTAGCCATTCTAAAGATGCGTTATTATCAGTAAAACCTAGTTTACTCAGCTTATTTTTATAAAACTGTTTTACCTCGTCCCAACGGTAGTACGGATAATTATCGGTTTTCAATGATAAATGCACTTCTCTTTCATTTAACATCACTTTGATTAAAATGGGTTGATGGGGTTGATTGCTTTGGTAAAAAATCCATTGAATATTAGCGCCCATAGGAATAATTTTTTCTGCTTGCCAAACGAATGGATAATCCGCGACTGAGTTAACAGCAGTATAAGTGCCTTCAAGTTCAAGCAATGTTGCTAATGGCGAAATAGTTTCAGCATGAGCAAACCGTAAATTAGCATCAATATTTTTATCAGTTATTGCCTTATCAGCTGTTTTTAACATATCCAACAATAATGGCGCAGCAATTTTAATCTGGATACCATTCGCATCAAACGCTGGACCAATTTGTAAAAAATTTTTAGAAGTGACTACCGTGTCAAACCATGATAACTGATTTTTAGTGAAATAAAGGCTAAAATCAAGATGGTTATCAGCTAAAATTTCAGGAGAAAATGATAATAACTCCTGGTAAAGTTGATAAACTGCAATGACAAAATCTGCTGTTTTAATTGAAGATTTTTCAGGTAAAGAAATCCCATTATTCAACTCATTACAAAAGCCTTGAGTAAATATCAAACTTGCAACATTTTGACTCATCTCTACTGTTTTAGTCGAATTTTCTAGCGATTTTAAGGCATTTTTAACACTTTTACTCTTTTTATATTCTTTATAAGTCGGAGAATATTCAAAAAAACGTAATAGAGTTTGTTGATTTTCTGGTTGTTGATAAATATTGATATCAGAATAGTTATTTTTAAATGTTTTAATAAAAATTTCTGCTGTTTCTTTAGCTCTTGGTGAGGTTGATGATATCACTTCGATTTTTTGTCCTTTAAAAACCGTTGGGTTATTGGCTAACATGCGTTGACTAATTAAACTAATATCTTTTCGACCAAGATCAGTAAGCTGACCATAATGATTTTTATTCAATGCTTTAATACGAATAATTTGCCTTAATAATGATTTTCCCATTTCGGTTAATTGATTATTTTTATCAGCTAAAATTAATACGTTATAAGCAATATCTTCATATTTAGGTTTACTAATATAACGTGAACCATGCCGACCAATATGATCAATATAAAATGCTTGATATCCATCTGGTGCAGGAGTCTGTTGTTTATCATACTGATACGCGGTCTTTGAACCTGATGTTATCATTTCTGCAAAACTTAATGGTGAAAACATCAGTAAACTGATGACTAAGATTAAAAATTGGATAAAAAAAGATTGTTTTATAAAAGACATAATGACTCCTACCTAATAATATAAGAGCAAAATAACAAGAGCGTGCTTTTAAAGCATTTTATACCATTAATCACATAATTTAACTGAAAATCATACAATTATTTTTAGAATACTCTTTCAATTTTTAAAAAAAAGATTATCTTATTAGCTACTTTTTATAACTCATTTAACTGCTTTAAAACATAATGAAATTATATGGCCTTTCTGGTATTAAAATAAGCTGTGCGTTTATATCTGCATGCATAAATACTCCTTACAACACAACTCGTTTTCTTAAAGATTTAATTGCCGGAATAACGGTTGGCATTATTGCTATCCCGCTTGCTATGGCTTTAGCTATTGCAAGTGGTGTTGCCCCTCAACATGGCCTCTATACCGCAATTATAGCAGGCTTCGTGATAGCTCTCACTGGAGGATCACGTTTTAGTGTTTCCGGCCCAACTGCGGCGTTTGTGGTCATTCTATATCCTGTTTCCATACAATTTGGCTTATCAGGTCTATTAATTGCCACTCTACTTTCAGGCATTTTTTTAATATTGATGGGTGTAATTCGTTTAGGTCGATTAATCGAATACATTCCTCTACCAGTGGTGCTAGGTTTTACTTCTGGTATTGCAATAACCATCGCCACCATGCAGATAAAAGATTTTTTTGGCTTAACACTAGAACACATGCCAGAAAATTATGTTAATAAAGTTATTGAACTAGTTAAAGCCTTTCCAACCATTAATATCGCAGATACCTTTGTTGGTTTAGTTACACTGATTGTTTTAATCATGTGGCCAAAATTTCGAGTAAAAATATCTGGCCATTTACCGGCTTTAATTGCTGGCATACTAACCATGTTAGTATTCAATCAATTTGGCTATCAAATCGAAACAATCGGTTCACGATTCACTTATACATTAGCCGATAACACTGTTGGTCATGGTATTCCACCTGTTTTACCAGAATTTATCTTACCATGGGAACATGCAAGTTTCACATGGAATTGGTCAACAATAACGGCTTTAATTCCAATCTCATTAACGATGGCTATGTTATGTGCGATTGAATCACTACTATGCGCAGTTGTATTAGATGAAATGACCCATACCAAACATCATTCAAATAGCGAACTGATTGGCCAAGGTTTAGGAAATATCATTGCGCCATTTTTTGGTGGCATTTCAGCAACAGCGGCTATTGCGCGTTCAGCGGCAAATGTCAAAGCGGGCGCAACATCGCCAATTGCCGCCGTATTGCATTCATTAATCGTATTATTGGCACTTATCTGTTTTGCCCCACTTTTATCATTTATTCCATTATCAGCTATGGCAGCATTATTATTAATTGTTGCATGGAATATGAGTGCCATTCAACGCGTTATCTACATTATTAAATGCGCACCTAAAGACGATATCATGATCATGCTTATTTGCATGTCCCTTACCGTATTATTCGACATGGTAATCGCTATTACGCTTGGAATTGTATTAGCCTCAATACTGTTTATGCGTCGTATTGCTAGTATGACTCGTTTGGTCGAATTGAACCAAAGCAATGAAAAGACGTTAGTGCTAAGAATTAATGGTCCATTATTCTTTGCGGCTGCTGAACGGACTTTTTTAGAGTTATACCAAAAAATCAATGGTTATCAACATATTGTTTTACAATGGGATGCAGTACCTATCCTAGATGCAGGAGGCTTAAATGCACTTATCCATTTTATTGATGAATTACCAGAGTCAGTTGATCTATCTATTTGCGAATTGCAATTCCAACCATTAAAAACCTTAGCTCGGGCGAGAATTGTACCTGTATCAAATAAATTAATATTTTATTCAACTTTAGATGAAGCACTGAAAGATAAAATTTAATATCAAAATTGATTTTATTATATTGATTAAATATTATACTTAGTGAAAGTAAATCGTCCGAGTTTTCACTAAGTATTTTTTATCAGCTATGTACACTTCCCTTTTTCATATGAGTCAAGATTAACTCAGAAAGATGGTGTTCATTTAATACATTACATTAACAACAGGAAATAAATATGATAGCTAATGAAAACACTATTCAAAGTTTTAAACAAAAATCAAATTGGTTTATTATTATTGGTATAGTTTTAATTATTCTCGGTTGCTTGGCATTAGGGTATCAATTCATAGCCACCGTTTTTTCTGTTTATTTTATCGGTTCACTCCTTTTTATCGCAGGGATTATCCAAGTAATCCACTCTTTTAACATCAAAGGATTTGGCCAAACTGCTTTATGGGCAATCATGGGGATTTTATATATCTTCATTGGCGCTATGTCGTTTTTCCAACCGATCGCGGTCTCAAGCGCATTAACATTATTAATTTCTTTATTATTGACGATTAGTGGATTTACCCAAATTTTTGCTGCAATGAGCAACCGCAACATACCTCGTTGGGGATGGGTCGTCTTTTCTGGGGTGATTAACATCATTTTAGGACTTATGTTAATGGCAGGCTGGCCATATGATAGCGTTTGGGTATTAGGAATGTTTTTAGGTATAGATTTAGTTTTCCAAGGCTTTGCTTATATTGCAATTGGTTTTGCACTAAAAAATCATAGATCTTAAATTTCATTTTATTGCTCACAAGTCATGTTGTGAGCAATAAGCCTCAACAGTTCAAAAATAAAACCTTCTAACCAAAAGCAACTATTTATAACTTTTATTGGTTTTCGCTTTGACTTCGCGCATTGACTGTAATATTCGATGATAATTATCTAACCTTGATGGTGCAATCGCGCCTTGTGCAACAGCTTTCTGGAGTAAACATCCCGGTGTATCTAAGTGATTACAATCACGAAATTGGCAACCTCCTAAATAATCATCAAATTCAACAAAACCAGCAATAACTTGCTCTGGCTCTAAATGCCATAAACCAAACTCACGAATTCCTGGTGAATCAATAATATCCCCACCATTTGGTAAATGATAAAGCCGAGTTGAAGTTGTGGTATGTTGGCCAAGCCCAGATATTTCAGATACTTCACCAGTTAGCGTAGCTTGGTTGTGAGGCAATAGTAAATTGATGATACTGGATTTACCGACACCCGATTGACCAACTAAAATAGAAATTTTACCATCTAAAACCTTCTGTAAAGGTTCAATACCTTGTTGTGACTGACATGAAACAAATAAAACCTGATAACCAATTTTAGTGTAAATAAGAAACTGTTGCTCAATTTCTTGTTTTTTTTGCTCATCAAGTAAATCAATTTTATTCAATACGATAATAGGTTTAATTTTCGTCGCCTCACAAGCGACTAAATACCGATCGATGATATTAAACGATAATTCAGGTAAAACGGCTGAAATAATAACAATTTGATCGACATTTGCTGCAACAGGCTTAACTCCATCATAAAAATCAGGCCGTACTAACTCGGAATGACGAGGATGAACTGCTTCAATAATACCATTAGTATTCGGTTCCAAACTCTCACGCCACAATACTTTATCCCCCGTCACTAATGACGGTAAAGTACGGCGAATACTACATCGATAAATAATCCCAGCATTATCTTCAACATCCGCTGATTTGCCAAACCTACTTACCACCACCCCTTCACGAGGCGCAGAGAAATTTGATAGATTTTCATCCATCTTAGTTTCTAAACGTTGTTGATGCTTAGCGGCCATACGCCTTTTTTGATTTTTTGAAAGTTGATTTTTTGCCACGGTTGCTAATTTTTTTGGTCAAACAGTTTAGTACTTATGCTACACTACTCAGCATTAAAAAGAAAATTTATACCACAAATTATGACTACTCTATCAAATAATCTGATATGGATTGATCTGGAGATGACAGGCCTCAATCCAAATAGCGATCGCATTATCGAAATCGCAACTATTGTAACTGATTCTAATTTAAATATTCTCGCTGAAGGTCCAGTCATTGCCATTCATCAAACAGATGAACAACTTGCACTTATGGATGATTGGAATCAAAAAACGCATGGCAAGTCTGGATTAATCGATCGTGTTCGTCAAAGTACGGTTACCGAACAACAAGCTGAACAACAAACTCTTGCGTTTTTAAAACAATGGGTTCCCGAAAACTGTTCACCAATCTGTGGTAATACGATTGGTCAAGACCGACGTTTTCTGTTTAATTATATGCCAAATCTAGAAAAATATTTTCATTACCGTTATTTAGATGTCAGTACGATTAAAGAATTAGCCAGACGCTGGAAACCTGAAATATTAAAAGGTATCAGTAAACAGAGTTCTCACCAAGCGTTAGATGATATTCGCGACTCAATCGCCGAATTACTTTATTACCGACAACACTTTTTCAATCTAACTAATGAGTAATCATGAATATTTTATATACGATTTTACTTTATTTAATCCAACCGCTTGTCTGGTTTAGACTGCTTTGGCGCAGTCGCAAAGCACCAGATTATCGTAAGCGTTGGTTAGAACGCTATGGATTTTGTAAAAATAAAGTCAAATCAGGTGGAATTTTAGTTCACGCGGTATCTGTCGGCGAAACACTCGCAGCAATTCCATTGATAAAAACACTTCAAAAACAATATCCGCAGTTACCAATTACCGTTACAACAATGACACCTACTGGCTCTAAACAAGTTAAGACGCTACTCAAAGATAGCGTTAGCCATGTCTATTTACCTTATGATTTGCCCTGTGCAATACATCGTTTTCTAAAAGCAGTTAAACCTAAATTAGTCATAATCATGGAAACCGAACTTTGGCCAAACTTAATTAGCCAATGCCATAACAAAAAAATCCCATTAATTATTGCTAATGCGCGATTATCTGAACGTTCAGCCAATAGGTATCACAAATTAGGAAAAGCGATTAGTAAACTATTAACTAAAATCAGCACTGTCGCCGCTCAAAACGAACAAGATGGGGAGCGATTTTTATCGTTAGGTTTGCCAAAAGAGCATTTAACCGTAACCGGTAGTATTAAATTTGATATTGAACTAACTGATAAACAAAGTCTTGCGCAATTAAAACAGCAATGGCAATTAAATCGACCAGTTCTTATAGCAGCGAGCACACATTCAGGTGAAGATGAAATCATTTTATCAGCATTTCAACGACTACTAAAAAATCACTCTAACTTATTACTTATCTTAGTTCCGCGTCATCCAGAACGTTTTAAAACTGTTGAAGAACTAATTTCCGATAATAAGTTAAATTATATCAAACGAAGCACGAAGCAAATCCCAACAGATCAGACGCAAGTGATTTTGGGCGACACCATGGGAGAACTATTAGAACTTTATGGTTTAGCTAATATCGCTTTTGTTGGCGGTAGCTTAATTGAACATGGTGGTCACAATCCATTAGAACCGGCACTACACCATATTCCAATTATTAGCGGTAAATACTTTTTTAACTTTAAAGTAATTTGTGAACAGTTAATTGAAGCTAATGGTATGTTAATATGTGACAGCACAGCTGATTCACTCTATTCAACTGTAAACAGCTTATTGAATGACGATAATCGTTGTCAGCAAATCGGCGAAAACGCATATCAAGTATTAAAAAGAAACCAAGGAGCACTAAATCGCCTACTTAAGGTTATCCATCACTATCTTGAACCATATAAGGATAACCGATGAAAAACAAACAGGGAGTATTAATTGTTAATTTAGGTACGCCAAGTGCTGCAACGCCAGAGGCAATACGCTCTTACTTAACAGAGTTTTTACTCGATCGTCATGTTGTCGATCTTCCTGCTTTTATTTGGTATCCAATACTAAAATACCTAGTATTACCTAAACGCGTTCCCTACATCATTAACCATTATCAAAAAATATGGATAAATGAGGAATCACCATTACTCCATTACAGTAAACGCTTGATGAATCAATTACAACAAGCATTACCGGATATACAATGCGAATTAGCCATGACCTATGGTGAACCGAGCTTACAATCCGCACTAAATAATTTAAAATCATGTGAGAAAATAACACTATTACCGTTATTTCCACAATATTCTACAACTACAACTCAGGCGGTATTAGATAAAGTTAAGCAACTTATTCGTGATTGTGCGTTCAAGATTAACTATATTCGTGATTATGCAGATGACGAAAGTTATATCGATGCGCTTTATTCACAAGTGCAACAAGCTTTTTCAACGCAAGGACAACCTGATGTATTGCTTCTTTCCTATCATGGCATACCTCAACGCTATATTGATAAACGGCAAGATGACTATGTGCAAAGATGCCAGTTAACAACCAAGTTATTGATAAAAAAATGCCAAGATAATGGTATCGACTTACCAATCAAAATGGCTTATCAATCAAAATTTGGTAAAGGGAAATGGGTTGAACCAAACACCAGCGATATATTAGAAAACCTAGCTAAAACCGGGACCAAACATGTCCATGTTATCTGCCCGGGTTTTTCGGCGGATTGCATTGAAACACTTTATGAAATTGATGAGCAAAACAGAGAAATATTTTTAAATGCTGGTGGTAAACAGTTTTATTACATTCCAGCCTTAAACGATACGCCATTACAGGTGGAATTAATCAAAAATATACTTCAAAAACCCCGTTCCTCAACTTTTTTGACTAATTAATATTTATTCTAACGATAATAAACTACCCAAAATCACATCAGCTGAACGTAAAATTGATTAAGATTAAAGCTAAATTACCAACTAATTTAACCTAGATGATAACCTGTGTTAGGATGATAGTTAAAAATTATCTGCGCTCAAAGGAGAATTATCGATGAAAATAATCATCATTGGCGCTCAAGCAGCTGGAGCAAGTGCTGCTGCAAAAGCCAAAAGAAGGGACCCCAATGCGACAATTTGTATCTATGAAAAATCAGATATAGTTTCATTTGGAGCTTGTGGATTACCTTATTTTATTGGCAATCATTTTGGCGATGAAAATGAAATGATATCCAGAACGCCAGAACAATTTGCTAAAGATGGCATTGAAATCAAAACATTACATGAAGTTATCGCTATTGATCCTAATTTAAAAAAAGTCACCGTCAAAGATATCAAAAACAATAATTGCTTTGACGATGATTATGATAAGTTACTCATTGCCGTTGGGGCGATACCAATAATTCCACCTTTAGAAAATAGACAACTGGAAAATATTTTCACTTTACGCGATATGTATGATGGTCTAGCAATAAAAAAAGCCTTAAACCAAAATACCAATGTCGTGGTCATTGGTGCTGGCTATATCGGGCTAGAAATAACCGAATCGTTAGTAAAATTGAATAAAAACGTAAAATTAATTCAATTAGATGATAGAGTTTTGACCGATGCCTTCGATCCAGAACTTACTGAGATAATTGAAGAAAATCTAAAACAACATTGTGATTTACATCTACAAGAGCAAGTACAAGGCTTTGAAGGTGAACAAAAAGTTACTCATGTTATCACCGATAAAGCTAAATATCCCGCCGACATTGTCATTATTGCCACAGGAGTAAAGCCTAATAGCGAAGTTTATAAACACCTCAATATTGAAACTCTTAGTAATGGTGCAATTGTCGTTGATAATTATGGACAAACTAACATAGCTGATATTTATGCTGCAGGCGACTGTGTCGCGCTTCATCATCGCGTTAGCCAATCAATGACTTATATTCCATTAGCGACCGGAGCGAACAAATTAGGTAAAATTGTTGGTGACAATTTAGCAGGCGGTAACAATCAATTCCCAGGAACCCTTGGGACATCAGCATTAAGAGTATTTGATATTGAAGCCGGTCGAACAGGATTAACCGAACAACAAGCTATTAAAGCTGGTATCCCATACAAAACAGTAGTAGTTAAAGATAAAAATCATAGTAACTATGTTGAAGGGCAAACTAGCGTCACAGCTAAACTTATTTATCACGCCGAAACTCGTATTTTATTAGGTGGACAGATTGCTGGGGGCAGTGGTGCTGTATTAAGAACGAATAGTTTAGCCACCGCTATTTGGGCTAATATGAAAATTGATGAATTAGCCATGATGGATTTTTTATATGCACCACCTTTTTCAAGACCATGGGATATTTTAAATATCGCTGGGGGCATTGCTAAATAGTATTGAAATATTTCAAATATTTGCAAAATTATTAAAATTCAAAATATGTGGTTTGGTTTTAATCCAAACCATAAAAGATTATTAAAAATTAATTCAATTTTATCCAAAAGCTGGGGGTAAACATGTCAGATGCCATTTTTCAGGGCACTTTTTTCGAAAAGTTCTTATCCATCACCCATTATCAAACTTTAATCGGGATTGGTTTATTACTGCTTTGCTTTTTTGCCATCATGCGACCGATGCAAACCAAAAAAGTTAATTTTTCTATTAGAATGTTAGTCGGATTGGTGCTTGGTGCTGTTATTGGTTTAGGTATTCAAGCTGCAGCCGGTTTTCCAGAAAGTTCAACTGTTTGGATGCAAGAAACAGCAACATGGTATGGTTTGTTTGGTCGTGCCTTTATTGCCTTCATACGCATGTTAGTGATTCCATTAATTTTTGTCTCAATTGTAAAAGTGATTATTGATTTTTCTGGTAAAGACAATTTGCCGAAAATAGCATTCAGAGGAATTTTTTGGTTACTATTCACTACAGCCATCGCTTGTATTGTCGGTATTATTTTAGCAAATTTATTATCATTAGGTGAGTTGAGTTCTGCATCAACCAAAACGGCTACCGCCAAACAATATACCAATATTATTGATACTTTCGTGAATCTTATTCCAAGTAATATCATCGGCTCTATGGTAAAAGAGAATATTGTAGGCTTAGTTATCTTTTCAGCATTGATGGGACTTGCCGCTAACCGAATGGAAAAAAAGAATCCACAACCTATTGCTCTTTTTAAAACCTTTATTGAAGCGCTTTATAAAATTATCATGTCAATTGCCATGACGGTTATTAAATATATGCCTTATGCGGTGATTGCTTTACTTGCTCGTACAATTATTTCAAACGGTATCCCAGCAATTATTGATGTATCAAGCTTTGTATTAGCAATTTACCTTGCAACCATAATAATGCTTGTTGTGCATATTGTGATTGTCATGCTTCATGGAATTTCACCTATCGTATTTATCAAAAAAGCACTTGGCACATGGTTACTTGCTTTCACTAGCCGCTCATCTGTTGGTACATTACCGATGACTATCTCAACATTGACCGTTAGAATGGGGGTAAATACAGGTACAGCGAATCTAGTTGGCTCACTCGGAAGTACAATGGGAATGAATGGCTGCGCTGGCTTTTTCCCTGCCTTACTCGCGGTTATGGTTGCTCATATGGTAGGCATTAATACTGATATTCAATTCTATATAATGCTAGTCATTGTGGTAGTTATCGGATCAATTGGTATCGCAGGTATTCCAGGCACTGCAACAGTTGCAGCGACTGTCGTACTTTCAGGCATGGGTATGGCTGAATACTTCCCATTAATTGGTATGGTGTTAGCCGTCGATCCAATCATTGATATGGCCAGAACGTTAGCTAATGTATCTGGATCAATGACCGCTGCAATAGCAACCGATCATGAAGTCGGATTAATGAATATGGATATTTATAATGATCCTAATGTGACTTTGGATAATGAACAGTCTGAAGTTTAACAATAAAGATAATTTTCAGTTTAATTTAATTAACAAAAAGACGCCAATTGGCGTCTTTTTATATCAGCGGAAAAACAAAATTAAATGGTTTTTAACCATGCTTTAACATCATCACCTAAACTTTTGTGACGCATTGCGTATTGTACAAAAGTTTGTACATAACCCAATTTATTTCCACAGTCGTGGCTTCGGCCTTTAATACAGTATGCATCCACTCGATCTTCATCAAGTAACATCGCAATTGCATCAGTCAATTGAATTTCACCTCCAGCACCTAGAGGCGTTTTAGCTAAAAGTGGCCAAATTTTTTCAGATAAAACGTAACGCCCAACAACTGATTGGTTAGATGGAGCTTCTTCAATTGACGGTTTTTCAACTACACTATACATTTGCGCTATATTACCAGCTGATAACTCTTCACCACGGCAGTCAACAATACCATAAGATGAAACAAGATCTTTTGGTACAGGTTCGACCATGATTTGGCTATGTTTAGTGTTATGATAATTATTAATCATCGCCGCTAAATTATCTTGAGCAAGATCACTATCATACTCATCAATAATCACATCCGGTAATACTACAGCAAAAGGCTCATCACCAACTAAAGGATAAGCACAAAGTACAGCATGACCAAGTCCTTTTGCTAACCCTTGACGAACACTAGTAATCGTCACGTTTTTAGGCAGAATCCCTTGTACTTCTTGTAAGAGTTGACGTTTAACTCGGGCCTCAAGCATAGCTTCAAGCTCAAAACTGGTGTCAAAGTGATTTTCTATAGAATTTTTAGACGAGTGCGTTACAAAAATAATTTCAGTTATCCCTGCCGCAATACACTCTTTGACAACATACTGAATAAGTGGTTTATCAACCACAGGTAACATCTCTTTAGGAATCGCTTTGGTTGCAGGTAACATTCTTGTGCCAAGACCAGCAACAGGAATAACTGCTTTTTTAACTTTTCCTTTAACAGATGATTCAAAATTTAATGGCATTTTAATTCCTTAAAATAATAAAATGATAAATTAATTAATTATATTGTTATGACTTTTACATTGTCCTTCAACAAAGGTATTTGCAACTCGCTCTGATCTTAATATATAAGCAGCCCAAATACCGCTCCAAATGAGTTGTCTTACTATTTTAGCTATATCGCTTGTTTCAATCGGAAGTTTAACATAATGATAAGAAAAAAATTGATCCAAAAGAACAAAAGTACATGAAGTTACTAGATAACCAATCATATAATAAGGAAATTTATAGTTTTTAGTAAAAAAAAGATAAAGCAAATAAAGGGCAAAAGGAATTAAAATCGCGTTAAGACCTAATTCCAAAGGTAAAACCCAACTAAAATTAGGAATATAATATTCAGAAGCAGGATTGATAAACTCACCCCAATGGTCTTTGAAAATCATAACAATAAAACCGATACCGAATAGATTTACTACAATCGAAAATATGATACATATTGCAACAACTATAAGCCAGCCACCTAATCCCTTAAGTTTTGGATTATCCGTCATATAAAGATCCTTAGTTAATAATAGATAAATCATTAAATTTAATTAATGACGAATTATCACTGTCTTTAGCTAAAGAATCAATGGAAATATAAACAATTTGACACGTTTCTAACACAGCTTCTTTAACAACAAACTTTGCTTTACGATCGCGTTCTTCTTTCTGTTTGGCGCTAATGTAAAGATCATCATAACCATCATCATACATTGATGCTTTTTCAAATATATTAGTACTACGCCAAAAAGTCTCTTTTGGATAATCTCGCTCAAAAGTTTGACCTGTTAATTTGCCTTTTAAGCCAGCATAACTCATGGGTAAGTGTCGACTAGCTCGACTTTGTGAAAGATAAATGTGGGGATATTGTGTAAGATTGGATTCAAGTTGGTTTAACTTAAATTCAACACCAGAACGATTTTGATACTGGCAATTATCCATGATTAAAGGTGCAGTTCGAAAGTTCAACGAACCACACCCTACAAGTAAAAATGCTAAAATAAATAGTCGATACATATGGTTTTGTTTGCTTTTAAGAAGCTATAAGCAAACCCATTTATTATTTACAATTTTTCACTAACATCTTCGGCAGTATTGGTAATAGCTTTACCGCCAGATTGCACGTCTTTACCTACACCTTTAACCGTGTTACAACCTACTACAAGTGTTGTCATCGCGATACTTACCAATAAAATAAATACTTTACGTAACATGTGATTCTCCTCTAGTTAGTCACATTATGATTTGATTGTGGCAAATGCTTCTGCTACACGATGTATATTATGGTGATTTAAACCCGCCACACACATTCTCCCGCTGCCCACCAAATAAACAGCGAAATCATCTTTTAGTTGTGCGACTTGCTCTTTAGAAAAACCGGTGTAACTAAACATACCTCTTTGTTTAAGTAGGTAGTCAAAATTCTGTTTAGGTGCTGCTGTTTTTAATAAATCGACTAATGTTGAGCGCATGATAACAATACGATTACGCATTGATTCGACTTCTTTAAACCATAAAGCTTTAAGTTCAGCATTATTTAATACGTATGATACAAGTTGTGCACCGTAAGCGGCAGGACTAGAATAATTTCGACGAACCGTTGCTTGTAATTGACCAAACACTCGATTAGCCACTTGGTTATTATCACATAAAACGGATAAACCGCCCACTCGCTCACCATAAAGTGAAAAAGTTTTAGAAAACGAATTACTGATAAACCCACATAATCCTCGATCAGCCACTTTTTTTATTGCATAACTATCACTTTCGATACTTTCGCCAAAACCTTGGTAAGCGATATCCATAAATGGAATGAGATCTCGGTTTTGTAAAACATCAATCACTTTGTCCCATTGTTGGTTTGTTAATTCTGCACCAGTTGGGTTATGGCAGCAAGGATGCAATAACACAATACTTTTAGCGGGTAAGGTATTAAGTGTTTCAAGCATCGCATCAAAATTCACGCCACAAGTCTGAGGATCAAAATAAGGGTATTTATTTACCTTAAATCCTGCGCCATTAAAAATGGCAATATGATTCTCCCAAGTTGGATCACTAACCCAAACTTGAGAACCAGGAAAATAACGATATAAAAAGTCAGCACCGACTTTCAGCGCACCTGATCCCCCTAATGTTTGAACAGTGGCTATCCGCTTTGTTTGAAAAGCAGGATTATCTTCACCAAAAAGCAATGATTGGATTGCCTGACAATAACTCGGTAAGCCACTCATCGGCAAATAAAGTTGTGCGCCTTGTTGATGATGATAAATATAGTCACGAGCCGTTTTAATACACGATAATTGAGGAACCACACTATTTTCATCATAATAATAACCAATACTCAAATTGGTCTTGTTTTCGCGCTTATCATTATTGAATTCAGCGACTAATGATAATATTGGATCCCCTGCGTACGACTCTACTTTTTCAAACATTTTCCCAACCTAATTAAATCAGTAAATATCAATGGATAATTGTAGATTATTGCACCAACTTAATTGGCAATCAATCACTAAATAATAGTTTAAATATAAATAATTTTAGGATAATAAAATAGACCGTTTAAAAGACTGATTTGGATATAAAACGTTAGAATAGATGGTCAAAAAAGGGATTTTAAATAAAAAAAACCTCAAAAACCCCGTTCCTCAACTTTTTTTACTTCATTAGCACCTTTCGGTGCTAACAATTATAAGCCGATTATTTAACCGCAATAACTTCTATTTCAACTTTCGCATCTTTAGGAATGCGAGCAACTTGCACACAAGAACGAGCAGGGAATGTTGCCTGATTCTCTGTAAAAAATGCCTCATAGACACTATTCACATCCGCAAAATCATTCATATCTGCTAAAAAAATCGTCGTTTTAACGATATTTTTAACTTGATATCCTGCCTCAGTAATAATTGCTTTTACATTCGCTAAACTTTGTTTAGCTTGCTCTTTGACACAACTTGGCATCTCACCTGTAGCTGGATTAATTGGAATTTGACCTGATGCAAATAACATGTTGCCCAAATCAACACCTTGAACATAAGGACCTATAGCTGCTGGTGCTTTGTTGGTATTAACAACTTTTACCATATATGATTTCTCCTTTCATCTTGTTATGCATCTCATTTCAACAGGAACCAAATTTGGTGTCAAGTCATGGTAAATTTATGATCATGGGACTTCTGCCAATTTTCTGATATGATAGTTGAAAATTTTTTCATTTGTTGAGAGTTAGCATGTTTGAGAATTTAACTGACCGTTTATCACAGACATTTCGCAATATTAGTGGGCGTGGACGCTTATCTGAAGATAATATCAAAGATGCCCTACGTGATGTCCGTATGGCATTACTTGAGGCTGATGTTGCCCTACCTGTGGTACGAGAATTTATTAACCAAGTTAAACAAAAAGCTGTTGGTTTAGATGTTAATAAAAGCCTAACACCAGGCCAAGAATTCATCAAAATCGTTCAAGCAGAACTTACTACAGCTATGGGTGAAGTTAATAGTTCACTTAACTTAGCCACCCAGCCTCCAGCCGTCATTCTCATGGCAGGTTTGCAAGGTGCGGGTAAAACTACCAGCGTCGCAAAACTAGCAAAATTTTTAAAAGAAAAACAGAAAAAGAAAGTGTTAGTTGTCTCTGCCGACGTTTATCGCCCTGCGGCAATAAAACAGTTAGAAACACTAGCTAAAGCAATTGATGTGGAGTTCTTCCCGTCAGATATCAATCAAAAACCTATTGATATTGTTAACAAAGCAATTTCACATGCTAAATTACAATTTTTTGATGTCCTTATTGTCGATACCGCTGGTCGATTACATGTCGATAGCGAGATGATGGATGAAATCAAAGCACTGCATGATGCAATCAATCCAATTGAAACGTTATTTGTGGTCGATGCTATGACCGGGCAAGATGCTGCTAATACGGCAAAAGCATTTAATGATGCATTACCCTTGACCGGGGTTATTTTAACTAAGGTGGATGGTGATGCTCGTGGCGGTGCAGCGTTATCGATTCGTCATATTACCGGTAAACCAATCAAATTCTTAGGGATGGGTGAAAAGACGGATGCATTAGAACCTTTTTATCCTGACCGTATCGCTTCACGTATTTTAGGGATGGGTGATGTACTCTCTTTAATTGAAGAGTTACAGAGTAATGTTGATCGTGAAAAGGCAGAGAAAATCGCCAAAAAACTCAAAAAAGGCGATAAGTTTGATTTTAATGACTTCCAAGATCAACTTCGACAAATGCGTAATATGGGTGGAATGGGCGCTATGCTGGCTAAACTACCTGGCGTTGGTCAACTTCCTGATCATATCAAAGCACAGATGGATGATAAAATCACCATCAAGATGGAAGCCATAATTGGTTCGATGACATTAAAAGAACGAGCCAATCCCGAAATCATCAAAGGCTCACGCAAACGCCGTATTGCTAATGGTTCTGGAACCCAAGTGCAAGATGTTAACAAGCTGCTTAAGCAGTTTGAAGATATGCAAAAAATGATGAAAAAGATGAAAGGTGGTGGCATGATGAAGATGATGCGCCAAATGAAAGGTCTAATGGGTGGAGGCATGGGCTTCCCACCTAGATAACATTTTACTTCGCTTTTCTTTCAATAAAATACTATCGTGCAAAGTTACACGATAGTATTTCAATAAACTCAATTTTCTCGATTTAGCGCTTTAATTTTAGTTGGATGCTGCATAGTTAATACAGTACCAATCGATGAAACTATAATAAATAGAATAGCAATCCATTGATAATGAGTTAACTGTTCGTGTAAAACAATTAATCCTGAAAACGCAGCAAATACAGGTGACAAGCTCATCAAAGTACTAAAAGTTTGTGCGGGTAATCGTGGCAAAGCGATCATATCCAGGCCATATGGAATAGCAGACGCCAATAATGAAACGACAAAAACGAGAGGCAACAGATCCATCGAAAACATTGTGCTACCACTGTGCCATACACCAATAGGAAAGAGTAATATTGAGGCAATAATCGAACCTACCGCAACACTTGAGGCACCATAAATTTCACCCGCTTTTCGCCCAAAAATAATATAACCAGCCCAACAGCTTCCTGCACATAAAGCTAGTAATATACCGATAGGATCCAAATCGTTAGAAGCATGATGAATAGGAAGCAACATCACCAATCCAATGATCGCAATAGCTAACCAAACAAAATCAGTTAATCGGCGCCCAGAAAACATCGCAACCATAATTGGTCCAGTTAACTCTATTGCCACAGCAATTCCTATTGGGATTCGAGATATGGAATTATAAAAAGCCAAATTCATACATCCCATAGCGACACCATACAGAATAATATATTTAATGGCTGACTTAGTAATAGTTTTACGCCAAGGTTTAAAGATTATTACCAATAAAATCGCTGAGAAAAACAACCGCCATGCTGTCATCGCCTCAGGCCCTAGTACAGGAAACAAGTATTTAGCAAATGAAGCACTTGCTTGCACAGATATCATCGAAATAAAAATTAAAAAAACAGGCCAAGATCTTTTGAGCATAATGACTACCTAGATTAAAGTAATTGCATATTAAGGGAAGCAATTTGTTTACATAGCAACGTAAAATCAATTTAAGATTATTACGATATTTCGCTAAAAGCTTTATTATTAAACGAATCGTATAAATAATATTTTTTCAATATCACATCACGTTTAGTTATCCCTTTTTACTGATAGTAAAGCCAGATCTTGTAGCGCTTTTTTATAAGGGGAATCAGGTAAGATTGAAATAACATTGAATGCTTTATTGGCCTCTTGTTGAGCCGTTTTTAAAGTAAATTCAAGAGATCCACACGACTGCATAACTTTTAAAATATGATCTAATAAATGCCTGCCATTACCTTGCTCGATAGCTTGACGGATTAATGTCGCATCTTCTGAATTAGCATGATGCATTGCATGCAATAATGGTAAGGTTGGTTTACCTTCATTGAGATCATCACCCAAATTTTTACCTAATTTTTGATTACTATCCGCACTATAATCTAATAAGTCATCAATAATTTGAAAGGCGGTTCCCAAGTATTTTCCATACTCTTGCAGTGCAAATTCTTGCTCTGGTGTTGCTCCTGCTAATACTGCTGCTGAATGCGATGTTGCTTCAAACAGTCTTGCTGTTTTGCGATAAATAACTTGTAGGTATTGCTCTTTAGTAATATCAGGATCATTACAATTTATCAGCTGTTGAACTTCACCTTCAGCAATAATATTTGTTGCTTCTGACATTATCTTCAATACTTTGAATGATTCTGTGCGTACCATCATTTGGAAAGATCTTGTGTAAATATAATCACCAACTAAGACACTTGCCGCATTACCAAATAGCGCATTAGCAGTTGATTTACCTCGACGTAAATCAGATTCATCAACAACATCATCATGCAATAAAGTTGCAGTGTGAATAAATTCGATAAAAGCTGCGGTAATAATATGTTTATCACCCTGATAATTAAGCGCTTTAGCTATTAACAAAGCAATAACTGGGCGAATCCGTTTTCCACCACTACTAATGATGTAATTCCCTAATTGATTAATTAGTACAACATCAGAACTAAGTTCTGCTTGTATTGCTTCATTAACTTTAACTAAATCATCTTGCACTAGATCGAGTATTTGTTTTATCGATGGATTATTCATCAGTCTAACCACTACAAATGGGAGATATTTATTTACTATTATCTGATAAATATTTTTAAGCAACAAGTATTGCTAAATCATATTTAAAAAAATACTACAAATGATAAGCATTTTCATTTAGAATACACACCTTAAATGAACATTAATTACTGTTATGAAGATCAACTTTGATATAGATATCAACAACGAAAAAGAGCCGCAATCACCTGCTTCTAATAAGCAAAAGGATGCCTATATATATACATCGATCTCTGTAATATCACATTTATTTTTATTTGGATTATTGTTCAGCTCTGCACTGTTTGCAAATAATATCGTTGTTGATGAAGGTGATAATTCAATTAAAGCTGTTATGATTGACCTTACTCAGTTATCAGCTCCGGAACAATCATTGGTTGAAGAAACACCTGAAATCAAAGGTGCTGAAAACAGTGAAATCATTGACAATAAACCAATTGAAGAACCAGTCGTAGAGCCAGAAGTCGTTGAAGAAAAGATTCCGGAACCTACCCCTGAAATAGAACAAAAAAAACCAGCAACAGAGCCAGATAAACCAGTTATTGTTAAACCTAAACCAAATAAGAAAAAACCACCGACACAAAAATCATCTCGTCAACAAGTTAGACAAGATGTGATAAGTGATAATATAGCAAATACTTCAGTAGCTCCTAAAGTATCTGATAATCGACAATATTCTGGTAATCCCTCTCCAATTAGTCGTAATCGACCAGAATATCCTCGAAGAGCACTAGATATGCGCTTAGAAGGTTATGTTGTTGCTATGTTTGATGTAACTAGTGAGGGCCGTGTTGAAAATATTAGGATTATTGAAGCCCAACCTAATAATATTTTTAATCGCTCGGTTATCTCAGCAATGAAAATGTGGAAATATAAGCCGATTGCCGGAAAAGATCTCAAAATAAAAATTGTTTTCAATCGTGATAGTTCAATTAGCTTAGGAAGCAATTAATCACTCATTCCTCAATCAATAACTATTATTAAATAAAAAACTGTAAAAGCACTAATTTTATAATTCAATTAGTGCTTAGTTGATAAATAGTTTATCTATTCTTTTGCATTAAAAGTTCAATTTCCTGCGGTTGTTTAGGTACCGTTGAGGTTAAAATTTCGTTACCAGATTCGGTAACCAAAATATTATCTTCGATACGAATCCCAATACCTTTATAACATTCTAGCACATCAGCATCTTTATTAATATAAAGTCCAGGCTCAACGGTTAAGACCATACCCGGAGCGAGTATGCGATCACGATCACTGCCAACATCATGCACATCAATGCCTAACCAGTGACCTAATCCATGCATATAGAATGCTAAATAAGCTTTGTTAGTAATCAATGTTTCAACATCACCTTGCATAATTCCAAGCTTAACTAATCCTTCAACCATAATCCGAATAATTTTTTGATTAACTAATGATATTGAGGTGCCTGGTTTCAATAATTTGATAGCTGTACATTGCGCAGTTAACACAATGTTATATATTTCGAGTTGTGCTTGACTAAATTTACCATTAATCGGAAATGTTCGAGTAATATCACCTGCATAATAATGATATTCACAACCTGCATCAATTAAGACTAAATCGCCATCTTTGAGCGTGTCGCTATTATTTTCATAATGCAATATACAACCATTATTACCTCCGCCAACAATAGTATTATATGACGGCCATCTAGCGCCATGCCATGCAAACTCATGTAATATTTCAGCTTCTAATTGATATTCATACCAATTAGCCTGGCATTTTTGCATTGCCCGAATATGGGCTTGAGCACTGATTTCGCACGCTTTACGTAAAAGAGCCATTTCATATTCAGACTTAAACATTCGCATTTCATGAACAATTGGTCGCCAATCAATAACTGTACTCGGCGCAGAAAGTTTAAATCGAGCACCTTGCCGTAATGTATTGATTGCTTTCTTAATTATCTCGTCAGCATAATCATATAGCTGGTCTGCATAATAAATTGCTTTTTTTCCATTTATTAAATTTGGTAGAACACTCTCTATATCATCGAAAAGATAAGCCTCATCGACTAAAATCTTTGTTAATGCCTCTTGCTGGCCTAAGCGATAGCCAGTCCATGTTTCGGCTAAAGGATCTTTCTTGCGATTAAATAAAATATATCGTCCTTGACCGTCTTGTTGCTTAATTATTGCCAAAAGCGCTTCTGGCTCTGCAAAAAAAGTAAAATACCAAAAGTCACTATCTTGTCTATAAGGATAGTGGGTATCATTACTTCGTTTAACTTCTGGTGAAGCAAAAAATAAGGCAATGCTATTTGGCTCCATCTGAGCCAATAATTTATTTCGCCGATCTAGCAGTTCTGTCTTGGTCTGAATATCTATCATAGCGTTTACCTTGATAATCAGTAATATCGTATATTAGTGAAGTGTTGGTGTGATATCGGGTTCATTAAATTCATCAAAACATAACATCGCCGTAATGCGAACGTACTCTTTGATCTCTTCAAATGCAAAGCCCAGCTCTTGCTGATCTTCATCTTCATCATAACCGAGTTTAGCTATTTGTCTTAGATCATATATTGCTTCACCCACATCACCTTTAACTCGATTAAGTTTAGGTTGAACTAAACCAATACCCAATAAAAAATGATTTACCCATCCCACTAAATCGTCAATTTGTGTAAACAAATCTTGCTCACCAAGTAGAAGTTGGAACTCAAAATCTTCATCAATAAATTGTTGTTTAGTTGTATGATATAATTCTTCCACTTCCTTATTTAAAGGTTCAGCTATTTTTTGCCCATCATTCAACATGTCTTGAACTAACACTCTCCAACTTTCGTCATGATTTCCTCCAGCTAATAAGCCAGATAAAAATCCATGTAACTCGGCTGCAGTTATGCCAACTTTATTTTGGATAAGTTGACGATTAAGCTCGTCATAAATCTTGGTATTAGTCATTAACTCCACCTTATTAGTTTATAATAATAGTGAAAATACATCCCTCTGCACTTTCACTCATTATTAGTATATAATTTGTGCCTAGCTGTAAATAATAAACAGGTTATTGTGCTTTATAAAGGAATTATTTTGAACATTTTTAGATTAATTTTAACATCACTGTATATAGTTATATCGTTAACTGCTTGTAGTTCATGGCTGAAAAATAAAGGTGTGATTGTTCTTGATGTACAGAATAATACCTATATAACCAGCCAAGACTTACCTAAAGATTATCAGTTAGGCAATGGAGAACAAGAACTTGATAAGTTTGAAGCTTTCTGCCGAGACGAGATCCGTGCCTCACAACTAGATGGTAGTGAAGAGATGGTATTTGAAAATATCAAACGAGGAATTCACGGTCAGGTTGAATTTAAAAAATGTAGTGATAGAGTCACTCGAATTTACCGATATTAATAAATATTTCAGCTTACTTTGTAAAGTATCGCTAATAAGATTGACTAATTGTCACATATCCGTGAAATCTTACTAGCCTTTCAAGCTGTTTTTATTTATATTGTCGCATGAACAAATATATTTTTGGGAGTAAAATAATTATGTACAAGCAAGATGTAACCATTACTGCATCGAACGGTCTTCATACCCGCCCTGCTGCACAATTTGTAAAGGAAGCTAAAAACTTCAATTCTGAAATTACTGTCACATCAAATGGAAAAAGTGCAAGTGCTAAAAGCTTATTTAAATTACAAACATTAGGCTTAACTCAAGGTACAACTATTACTATTTCAGCCGAAGGTGAAGATGAAAAAGAAGCAGTAACTCATTTAGTAAAATTAATTCCTGAATTGGAATAATACTCCCATGTTAGCGTTGAACGGTTTTAATATTAGATAAGGATTAAATGTTATGGTATCAGGTATACTTGTTTCCCCAGGTATCGCTTTTGCAAAAGCGCTATTATTAAAAGAAGAACCTATTGTTATTAATAATAGGCAAATTCTTGATAACAAAATTGACGCTGAAATTGATCGGTTTAAAGAAGCACGTGAAAAATCAAGCGAACAATTACATGCGATCATGGAACGAGCTAAAACCACTTTAGGTGAAGATAAAGCTGCTATTTTTGAAGGTCATATCATGCTTCTTGAAGATGAAGATCTTGAACAAGAAGTTATTTCACGCATCAAAAGTAAACACTCAAGTGCTGATGCAGCTGTCCAATCTGTATTTGAAACCCAAGCAAAAGAGTTAGAAAATTTAGATGATGAATATCTAAAAGAACGTGCTGCCGATATACGTGATATTGGTAAACGATTGCTAAAAAATATTTTAGGCATCGAAATTGTTGATCTAAGTGCTATTAGCCAACCTTGTATTTTAGTTGCAACTGATTTAACACCATCTGAAACTGCTCAATTAAATTTAGATATGGTGTTAGGTTTCATCACTGATGCGGGTGGTCGTACTTCACATACTTCAATCATGGCTCGTTCATTAGAAATTCCAGCAATCGTAGGAACATCTAATGCAACACAAGAAATCAAACAAGGTGATTTTGTTATTTTAGATGCAATCAACAATGCTATCTATATTAATCCAGATCACGCAACTCAAGAAAAACTAAAACAAGTACAAACAAAATATCTTGCTGATAAAGAAGAGTTAGCAAAATTAAAAGATCTACCAGCTGTTACACTTGATGGTCATCAAGTAGAAATTTGTGCAAATATTGGTACTGTTCGTGATATTGCTGGTGCAGATCGTAATGGTTATGAAGGTGTTGGGCTTTATCGTACAGAATTCTTATTCATGGATCGTGAAGCTTATCCTAATGAAGATGAACAATTCAAAGCATATAAAGAAGTTGCTGAATCAACTAATGGCCTATCAGTTATTGTTCGTACAATGGATATCGGTGGTGACAAAGATGTACCATATATGCATTTACCAAAAGAAGAAAATCCATTCTTAGGTTGGCGAGCAATTCGTATCTGTTTAGATCGTAAAGAAATACTACATACACAGTTACGAGCAATCTTACGTGCTTCTGCATTTGGTAAATTGCGTATTATGTTCCCAATGATTATTTCGGTAGAAGAAATTCGTATTCTAAAATCTGAAATTAATATCCTTAAAGAACAATTAACATCTGAAGGTAAAGCATTTGATAAAAGCATTGAAATTGGTGTGATGATCGAAACACCAGCCGCTGCGGTTATTGCTAGACATTTAGCTAAAGAAGTTGATTTCTTTAGTATTGGAACTAACGACTTAACCCAATATACACTTGCTGTTGACCGTGGTAATGAGCTTATTTCACATCTTTATAATCCACTTTCACCATCAGTATTAACATTGATTAAAAATGTAATTGATGCTTCTCACAAAGAAGGTAAATGGACAGGAATGTGTGGAGAGCTTGCTGGTGATGAAAGAGCAACAATTTTATTACTAGGTATGGGACTTGATGAGTTCAGTATGAGTGCGGTATCAATTCCTAAAATCAAAAAATTAATTCGTAATACTAATTATGAAGAAGCGAAGAAATTTGCTGATACTGTTCTTGAAAAAGCAACAGCCAAAGAAATAACCGATTTAATTGAAAAATATACTGCTGAAAAGCAAATTTGTTAGGAGGCAATGATGGGTTTATTCGATAAAATAAAGCAATTTGTATCTGATGATAACAAAAATAGCATCGAAATTATTGCACCTCTTAGTGGTGAAATCGTTAAGATCGAAGATGTGCCAGATGTAGTTTTTGCAGAAAAAATCGTTGGTGATGGTGTTGCTATAAAACCTTCTGGTAATAAAATTGTAGCACCATTAAATGGTAAAATTGGTAAAATTTTTGAAACCAATCATGCATTTGCTATTGAATCAGATGAAGGTATCGAACTTTTTGTTCATTTCGGTATAGATACGGTGGAATTAAAAGGTGAAGGTTTTACACGAGTTGCCGAAGAAGGACAACAAGTTAAAATTGGAGATACTATCATCGAAATCGATCTGCCTTTACTTGAAAGTAAAGCCAAATCAGTGTTAACACCAGTTGTAATATCTAATATGGAAACTGTTGTTGAATTAACTAAGTTATCCGGCTCAGTTGAGGCAGGTAAAACACCAATTATGCGTGTTAAAAAATAACATCGCGCAAAGTTACTACTCATAAAAAAACCTTCAGTTTTCACTGAAGGTTTTTTATTGAGAATAATCAAACATAGAGTTCAAATAATTCGTTTAACGCCATTTTTTGTATTGATTAATCAAGCTGTTGGTTGATTCATCATGCGAGCTGACTGGTTTATCATCAGCAAGTTCAGGTAAAATGCGACCAGCTAACTGTTTACCCAATTCAACCCCCCACTGATCGAAGCTAAAGATATTTAAAATAACGCCTTGCGTGAAGATTTTGTGCTCATACATCGCCACCAATGCGCCTAAAGTGTACGGTGTGATTTTTTTCACTAAAATAGAGTTAGTCGGTTTATTGCCTTCAAAAACTTTAAATGGAACAATAGATTTAACTTCATCAAGCTTTTTACCAGCAGCAAGAAACTCTTGTTCTACTTGTTGTGCAGTCTTACCAAAGGCTAAAGCTTCTGTTTGAGCAAAAAAGTTAGAAAGCAATTTAGGATGATGATCGCCAACTGGATTATGACTAATTGCCGGTGCAATAAAATCACAAGGAATAAGTTTAGTACCTTGGTGAATTAATTGATAAAACGCATGTTGACCATTTGTCCCTGGTTCACCCCAAATAATAGGACCTGTTGTATAAGTAGTTTTATTGCCATTACGATCAACACTTTTACCATTTGATTCCATATTTCCTTGCTGAAAATAAGCAGCAAAGCGATGCATATATTGATCATAAGGTAAAATTGCCTCGGTTTCTGCACCATAGAAGTTATTGTACCAAATCCCAATTAAAGCAAGTAATGTTGGGATATTTTTTTCAATTGGTGTGCTTTGGAAATGTTTATCCATCGCATGTCCACCAGCTAAAAACTGTTTAAAGTTTTCAAAACCAATTGAAAGTACAATTGATAAACCGATTGCAGACCAAGAAGAATAACGACCACCAACCCAATCCCAAAATTCAAACATATTGGCAGTATCAATACCAAATTTTTCTACTTCTTTGGCATTGGTTGATAAAGCTACAAAGTGAAGCGCAACAGCTTTATCATCTTTTGCAGCATCAAGTAACCATTGACGAGCGGTTTGTGCATTAGTCATGGTTTCTTGAGTTGTAAAGGTCTTTGATGCAACTAAAAATAGTGTTGTTTCTGGATTTAAACCTTTTAAAGCTTCAACAATGTGAGTACCATCGACATTAGAAACAAAATGCATAGTTAGATGGTTTTTATAAGACCGTAATGCTTCGGTAATCATCACTGGTCCTAAATCTGAACCTCCAATTCCGATATTAACTACATCAGTAATCGCTTTACCAGTATAGCCTTTCCATTCACCACTAATAATTTTTTTACTAAAGGATTCCATCTTAGCCAGCACAGCATTGACGTCATCCATAACATTTTTACCATCAACATAAATTGGTGAATTTGATACATTACGAAGCGCAATATGTAAAACGGCTCTATTTTCGGTACGATTAATTTTTTCACCGCTATACATTGCCTTAATAGCACCATTCAAATCACATTCATCGGCAAGTTTATAAAGTACTTCTAATGTTTCTTGCGTTAAACGATTTTTTGAAAGATCAACCAAAAAGTCATCTTCAAAATGAATACTTAACTTTTCAACTCTGTTAGGTTCATCTTTTAGAATTTGAGCAATCGTTTTATTATGATGCTTTTGATAACTAGCTTGAAGGGCCTTCCAAGCGGAAGTGGTAGTTGGATCAATTGACTTTAACATAACTTATTCCTTAATTAATATAGCACTATTAACCATGATATAACTATGGATAACATGATGCAAGATAAGGATTTATTCTTTCAAATTAAGTTAGTTGAAAAATTCTATCTACTGGTAATTAAGCAAACTTTCTTACCAGTAGGTATCTAGTTTATAAATTTATTTACTTTCCCATTTAATCAATTGTCAAATTGCGAGTTGTTAAATCAAATGGTGTTAATTGATAAACATAATAATTGAGCCAGTTACTAAATAATAAATATGCATGGCTTCGCCATGTGGCTTTTGGCGTTAAATTTGGGTTATTTTCAGGGAAATAGTTGTAAGGAATTTCCGGATTTATTCCTGCTTTCAAATCTCGATTATATTCATTAGCTAAGGTGAAGGAGTCATATTCTGGATGCCCTGTTACAAAAGCCATACGTTTATCCGCAGTTGCCATCAAATATGGACCGGTTAAATCTGATTCAGCTAAAATCGTCAAATCAGTATAACTTTTAATTTTATCTATTGGAAAATCAGCATTACGTGAATGTGGCGCTAAAAAAGTATCGTCAAAACCTCGAGTTAAAAGTGCATTAGGTTGTATGATTTGATGTTGATAGACGCCTGACAATTTTTGTGAGCGAGTAAATTTTGGCATATCATAGAGTACATTTAATGCAGCTTGTACAGCCCAGCAAACAAACATTGTTGAAGTAACATGATCTTTTGCCCAAGTAATTATTTCAGCTAATTTTGGCCAATACACTACATCTGAAAATGCGACTTTACCTAATGGTGCGCCAGTTATGATAAGACCATCAAAATTCTGCTCACGAATATCTTCAAAATCACAATAAAAGCTATTTAAATGCTCTACAGGGGTATTTTTGGATTCACGTTGATCAATACGCAAGAGTTGAATATTGACTTGTAAAGATGAATTGGAAAGCAAACGTAAAAACTGATTTTCAGTTTCGATCTTTTTAGGCATTAAATTTAAGAAGAGAAGCTTTAGTGGACGAATTTCTTGAGTATTAGCACGAGTTGAAGTCATCACAAATACATTTTCATTACGTAACACATCTACTGCCGGTAATGAATCTGGAATACATATAGGCATATTAAAAGCTCCTATTAATTACTTTTTATAACATTTCAAATAGACGTCTAGAAATCCATATAGCTAAATATAGTGTTTTTTAGAAAGATTGTCGAGCGTTTTGTTAGAAAAAATAGATATAATATTTTAAACAAAATCAGAATAATAGCAGAGTATATGAATTCACAAATAAGTGTGATGATAGTTATATAAATAGTGAAAATAGAATTTAAATGATTCGAGTATCGGTCCGCCAAGTATCTGCGGTTAAAGCCTCACCAAAATAGCTATTAATCAGTTTTTGTGTAATTTCGCTTAATGGCGAAGCTAAGACTTCAGCGGTATTACCATATTCAACTAAATCACCATTATGCATAACTAAAATTTGGTCACTGATATGTTTCATCATACCAATATCTTGTGTTACATAGACATAAGAAATATTCTGTTCTTCTTGTAAAGACAACATCAAATTAACAATCTGTGAACGCATTGAAATATCTAACGCAGCTAAAGCTTCATCGAGAATAATAACTTTGGGTTTCAGAATTAAGGCCCTAGCCAATGCGACGCGTTGTTTTTGCCCCGCTGCCATCACTGATGGATAATAAGAAGCATGTTCAGGCAGTAAGCCTACTTGTTTTAAAACATCACTAATCAATTTTTCTCGTTCAAGAGCGCTATAATTGCTATTGCGTTTAAGTGGAATTTCAAGTAATTGACCAATACGAAGTCTTGGGTCAAAAGAGCTTTCAACATGTTGAAATATCATTCTAATAAGTTGTGACCGATGGACAAAATCACCATATTCAACTTTATTACCGTCAATCCAAATATCCCCACTATCTGGTTTTATCATACCCACCAGCATTTTGGCTAGTGTCGATTTTCCTGAACCATTTTGTCCTATAATGGCGAGTGTTTTACCTTCGTTGAGCGAGAACGACAATGGTTTAACTGCATCAATTTGTAAATGACCAAAGAGCCCTTTAGGAATTTTAAATCGTTTTGATAAATTTCGGACTTTTAATATTGGGTTCATTAACTATTCCTGTATTTACTCATCAGTATTTAATGGGAAATGGCAAGCCACAGAATGATCTTTTATAAGAATAAGTTCAGGTGCTTGAATACATTTTTTTTGAGCATAAGGACAACGTGGTCCTAATCGACAACCAATAGGTAAATGCTCCAATGATGGGATAACCCCTGGTAACGTGTTCAATGGACTTTTATGTGGCATGGCTTTACCAAAATCAGGTATAGCATAAATCAATGCCTGAGTATAAGGATGATAAGGCGATTTTATTAAATCTTCACTATCCGCAACCTCAACGGTTTGTCCACAGTAAAGGACATTGATACGATCTGTCCAGCGAGTAACCATTTGTAAATCATGACTAATAAGTAAAATAGTCGTCCCCATATTCTGATTCATACTCGCTAATAACCTGAAGATTTGCGCTTCAGTTGTTGCTTCCATAGCATTAGTTGGTTCATCTGCAATAAGTAACTTAGGTTGGTTTGCTAATGCAATTGCAATCATCACCTTTTGACATTCACCTTCCGTTAATTCAAAAGGATATGATTTAAGGATTTCTTTATGATCTTTAATTCCAACGCGATGTAATAATTCAACAGCTCGATGTTTACGCCAAAATAGACGCTGCCACCAATGTCCTTTAAAGGTTCTTCGTGGGATAGCCTCGATTAACTGTTGCCCTATTTTCATTGAGGGATCCAAGCAGGACTGCGGTTCTTGGAAAATCATCGAAATATGGTCACTAATGACTTTTCGACGTTGTTTTGGTGTCAATTTAAGTAAATCGATATCATTAAAATGAAAACGATCAGCAGATATTTTCCAATTATGATTTGTCACACCCAATATAGCTTTAGCAATAAGGCTTTTACCAGAACCAGACTCGCCAACTAGACCTCGAATTTCGCCTTCAGACAGCTTCAAATTCACGCGGTCAATTGCGCGTAAAAGGCCATCAGGAGTAATAAACTCAATAGTTAAATTACGAATGTCTAATAATGCCATAATTAATGTCCTACTCGCTGGCCAAATAATCCAAAATTGAATAAATAAACCAAAGTAATTGTAGTAGACACAGCAATACCCGGAGCTAAAAAAGCAAGCAAATTAACATCCATCATATCTTTCATCTTAAACATCATCATGCCTAAATCTGGCCGAGAAAAATCATTAGCAAAACCCAAAAAGGTAAGTGTTGTTATCGCTAAAATAACTGAACCAAATAATGAAACAATTTCAGCCAAATAAACGGGTAAAATATTAGGGATAATATAATGATTTAAGATAGAAAATGAGGATAATCCATCGAGTCGATACGCAGTAATATAGGTTTTATTCCATTCCTTAATAACACGTTGATGGATATTATAAATGAAGCGCGGTGAATAGGATAAACCAATCACAATTAAAATATTGGTAATATCATCTTCCAATAACAAGCTAATAACAATTACACCAAGTAATGGCGGAACGACCATAAAAAATCTAAAAATAAATAAAATAAAAGGCCTAATAAATGAAACAAAAAACATTAAATAGTTAATCACTCCACCAATTATGATGACATAAAAAACCGCTTTTAAAGTCATTGAAATGGTTGATCGATAACCAATTAATAAGTAATCAAAAATATCTTGCCCTTGATCAGTTGTTCCTAATATGTGATTAATATCTCCATTAGGCCACCAAGCAGGAGGCAATGAAGTTGCATAGATAGGGTTCAAGTGAGCATGAAAAAGCCATTTGGTTGATAATGCAATAAAAGCAATTGCTAAAACCCCATAAAAACTTATGATCAGGTATAAATTGCTATGAAGTCTTTGGAAACATGAATTTATTCGCTTACCTAACAAAATTATCCTAGACATAATGTTCCTTATGACGTAATGGATAAATAGCGATAGCTGTTATCTCACCTAATAAAGTCAATAAACTAATTACTGTTCCACACGCAAGAATTGCTATCGCAATAATAAAATAATTATGGTTACGATAAGCCATCATCACCCATTGGCCTAAACCAACTCGATTGAATAAAATTTCAATAACCATAGTTAAAAATAATAAAGTCGTGGTGTTATATGTCAATTGTGGAATTGTTGCCGGAATTGAATTTGGTAATAAATGTCGACGTAACACTTTAAACGGTGAACGTTCCCGGATAATTGCCATTTTAATATAATTTTGTCTTGAAGTATTTTTGACATTTTCACTAACTAGTTGAATGGTCATAATACTTGGTTGAATAGCTAAAATAATTGTTGGCAAAAGTAAATAGTGAAGCTGATCTAACATTGCAGTGAATTTATCTGGCCTTGATGAAATTAAAATATCTAGCAAAGAACTACCGATTACTGATGGTGCGATATCAAAGTTCATTGAAATCGGCATTGTCGAGGAAAGATAAAACATTACAATTGTTGCGAGCATAACAATCGGGCAAGAATAAAAGATTAAACAGCCTAAACGAATGGTAGTATTCAACCAATTTATATTACTTAAACCTAGAAAAATACCCAAAGGTAATCCAATAAATAAAGCTACAAGCAATGCTAAAATACAAAGTTCAAACGTTGTTAATAAGGTATCTAAAAATGGTAAAGTTTCACCTGATGCTAACCTAAATTGACCTTGTAGTAATTGTTTAAAAAAAGCACTATAGGCATCAACAAAAGTTAAATCACTAAAAATAGATTGAGGATCAAAATAGACCAGACAAAAGCTGATCTGAGCAAGTACGCAGATAATAAATGAAAACGTCACTATTTTTTTTAAAATATAGATAATCATTGTTTATCTTTATTATGAGTTAAAAACAACAGTGATATCCATCACTGTTGTTTTAGTTATCTGCTATTCAGGTATGACCGGTTTACTTGCTGCGGCATAAGCATGATCTTGAGCACTTAATCCACCAGCATTACCTTTACCGTCATAACGATAATCCAACTCTTCTCGTGTTTTTATTCCACTATCAGATTCCACATAGTCCGGAGCTGGAGCCTTAGTCATTATTGATGATGAATAACCCGCTACTGGATCTGCTGTAGATTCTGTTGTTATCTGAGTTGTAGGTGATTTCTCAATATTTGTTTGAGTTGTGATATTTGATTGAGATTCACTAGCAACTACGTTTTTAGCGATGTCTACATCATCTTTAATTACGATTGGTAATAAAAGTGAAGGGATCACTGGAACAGCATTACACGATTCATCATGACTAACTTGACTATAATCAACCGATACACGGCCTAATGCAAGCTCTAATGACGCAGCAGCAAATTGCAATGGCATTGCAGACTGTTTTAATTCGCTATTTTTACCGCGTCGTTTAGTCCGTGGTGTATTCATACGCAAATGACGAGATGTTCTTCGTTGACGCTTCGGTTGTGAATCGTTAGTTACAGCATTATCGCCTGTTTCAGGAACAATAACCGGCAATAATAAAGTAGGGATACACACTTTTTCAGCTTGAGCAGGTACATCACTATTTTTAACACGAACACTCTTCGTTAATGCACGCTGTTGACGTCTTGGTTTCGCTTCTTTTTGCTTAGGTGGTTGTGCCGCCTCATTAACGACTTTATCAGCTTTTATATTATTCGCAGCATTAGATGAATTATTATTTTGTTTTGTACGACGATTAGAGCGAGTTGTCTCTTTAACTTCATCAGTTGCAACATTATTATTTGCCGCTGAATTGTTACGATTATTACGCTGACGTCGATTGTTTGAGCGTTGATTATCTCGTTTTTTATTTGATTGAGGCTTAACTTCTGGTTTAGGTTCTACCTTTTCGGGAACAAATAACTGACGAATTTTCTTAAATAAACCACCAAATAAACCACTAGATTTTTCAACTTTTTTCGGTTCACTTTTCGCTTTAGATGCTTTACTCGCTTCTACTTTAGGACCTGATAATACAGCTTGCTCTACCACTAATTCAGCGACTTGATCTTCTTCTTCCTCTTCAAGCTCACGGATTAGTTTAGGTAAATTGTAGCTTAATACATCTGTCTCTTCACCAGTACGTTTACGAATCACTTTATAAAGTGGTGTTTCCATTTCTTCATCGCCAGCAATGACGATTTTAACATCCGGATGCATTCTTTCGATATTATTAATCGCACGACGCTTTTCGTTAAGCAAATAGCTAGCAATTGGTACTGGCACAATCACATCAATTTGAACCGTATTATCTTTCATCGCCTCTTCTTGAATTAAGCGAAGAATTGAAAGCGATAATGAATTATTATCACGAACTGTACCAGTTCCTTGACAACGAGGACATATATGATGAGTTGCTTCACGTAGAGATGGGCTTAAACGTTGACGAGACATTTCAAGCAAACCAAAACGGGAAATACGGGTGGTTTGAATTCTTGCTCGATCTGTTTTCATCGCTTCTTTTAAGCGATTTTCCACTTCGCGTTGATTACGAATTGGCGTCATATCAATAAAGTCGATAACAATCAAGCCACCTAAATCACGTAATCGTAATTGGCGAGCAATCTCTTCTGCCGCTTCAAGATTAGTATTAAATGCAGTCTCTTCAATATCGCTACCACGAATAGATTTAGCAGAGTTAATATCGATCGCAGTTAATGCTTCTGTTGCATCAATAACAATCGAACCACCAGATGGTAAGCGAACTTCCCGTTGGAATGCCGATTCAATCTGACCTTCGATCTGGAAATGATTAAATAATGGTACATCACCTTCATAAAGTTTAAGACGACTAACATATTCAACTCGGCCTAAATCAGCTAATCGTTTTTTGGCAATTTCCAGTACTTTTGGATTATCAATAAGAATATCACCCACATCATCACGTAAATAATCACGAAATGCTCGAGTAATAATATCACTTTCTTTATGAATTAAGCTTGGTGCTGGATGATTTTTTGACTCATTTTGAATCGCTGTCCAATAATTAACTAACGCATTTAAATCCTGTTGTAACTCTTCTTGGCTTTTACCCACACCCGCTGTTCTAGCTATTACACCCATGCCCTTTGGTTTTTCTAGTGCATCGATAACTCTTTTTAGATCTGCACGCTCTTCTCCCTCAATACGGCGCGAAACCCCACCTGCTCTTGGGTCATTTGGCATTAATACTAAATAGCTACCGGCTAAACTGATATAAGTCGTTAAAGCAGCACCTTTTTTACCACGAATCTCTTTTTCAATTTGGATAAGGACTTCTTGGCCTTCTTGCAGATGTTTAATACTACGGCGACCAGAAATATTTGAAGGGAAATAGCTTTCTGCGATCTCTTTTAATGGTAAAAAACCATCTCGCTCACCACCATATGAAACAAAAGCGGCTTCTAAACTAGGGTTGATTTTAGTGATTTTGCCTTTATAAATATTGGCTTTTTTTTGTTCGTGACCAAGGCTTTCGATATCTAAATCATACAAGCGTTGGCCATCAACAAGGGCAACTCGCAGCTCTTCTTGCTGGGTTGCATTGATTAGCATTCTTTTCATTATTCTACACTCTTCATTAATCTAAATTAACTGTAGGTAGAATCTTATTATTAATAAATGCTTATTTTAACAATGATAAACAATAGTACTTAACTTAATATTTTGTATACAGTATTTCATTATTTTATTTATGTTATTTTTGTTATTATTTTATGTGAAATCCGTATATACAACATCAATACATTTTTAGAGGTAATATTACATTCAAAACACTTATATACTTTTTGAACACCACTAAACATACAATTATTGATATTATTTCAATGATGAGTTTGCAAATTTCTACAATTTAACAAACCACTAAATCTTTATATGATTGTTTAAAATAAACATATTAATTAATTATAATAATTCTACTTACGCTATTTTATTTTCTGTAATGTCTAACGCCATTGCTGCATTACAAGGATAAATTATCCTTGTCTATTATTCACGTTTCAGCAGAGGATAGCAAGTAAATTAAAGTGATTATTTTATAAACAATTAAGTATTAATTTTGAGCGCGCAATAAAATAGGCTAAAAGTATAATAAAATGCAGTATTAGTCGCTAGTTTTCTAAATTTGATTTTGTCTAAATTTTCTCCATTATTACTGATGGTTTTATGACCTATTTTAGTAATTTACAAACCTAACATTAACACAGGTGCATATCCCAATTTTATCCGTATAATATAATTTAGATTTGCTTACAAAATGAACGAATATTTATCTATGGAATTACCTGAAAAAATTGCCTTAATTGATTTTACCCATCGTTGGATTGCTCAATTTGATGGTGCACCCAAAAGTGAAGAGTTACATTCATTACCGTCTCCTTGTATTATAAAAACCGAAAATCTTACTGTTTATTGGCAACCTTATTCACTTATTCCGCCAAGAAATTTAACCATCGTTGAACAAGTAATTAATATACAAATACATCAAAGCGCTCATATTTATTATGGCACACAATATGCGGCTAATATGGCTGCAAAGTTTGACGATATTGATTTAATTTTACTTCAACCATGGAGTGATGACGACTTCTCTAATTTAGAGCAAAATTTAATTGCGCATTTATCACAGCTTAAAAAATTAAAACGTTACCCGACCATTTTTATCGGTTCAACGAATAAAGATACCGAAATTATTGCAATAAATAATTTAACAGGTGAAATTGTTAAAGAGGATTTAATAACAGGACAATTAATCACATTAGCGCCTGATTTAAAGTCATTTCTTGAAAAACTTGAAATTAAAAGTTAACAATTTGCGTTTGAAAGCACCCATAGCGGTAAAAAATATTGCTTCGAAGCCTGATTGTTAACGAAATTGTAACTCGCCAAACAATGTGTATATAATGCATTGAAGCTCAAAAATAGAAATAGGTATATTATGTTTGAATATTTATTAGCAGCGCCTGCAGATCCCATTTTAGGTTTAGCGGATCTTTATAACAAGGACGAACGCACTAACAAAATCAATTTAAGTGTTGGTGTTTATAAAGACGAGACGACTAAAACACCTATTTTAGAAAGTGTAAAAAAAGCTGAGCATCTGATTTTAAATGATGAAATCACAAAAAGTTATTTACCAATTGATGGTCTTAACTCATTTAATAATGCTACCCAAATTCTACTATTTGGTAGTGAAAATCAACGAGCTAGAACAGCTCAAGCACCTGGAGGCACTGGTGCATTACGAATTATGGCTGATTTTTTATCTCGACGCACCAAAGTAAAACGAGTATGGATAAGTAATCCATCTTGGCCTAATCATCGTAGCGTATTCCAAACCGCGGGCTTAGAAGTTCGTGAATACCGTTACTACAATCCTCTAACGCGAGACCTAGATTTTGATGGTTTAATGACTGATTTAAGCCAAGTTGTCGCTGGTGAGGCTGTGCTATTTCATGGCTGCTGCCACAACCCAACTGGTATCGATCCAACGCCTGAACAATGGCAAGCTATTTCGGAATTAGCGTTAAAAAATGGTTGGTTACCGCTATTCGACTTAGCTTATCAAGGATTTGGACAAGGAATAGAAGAAGATGTATATGGACTTAGACTATTTGCCAATAACCAACCAGAACTCCTAATTGCTAGTTCTTACTCAAAAAACTTTGGACTTTATAATGAACGTGTTGGGGCATTTACTTTAATTGCTGCTGATAGCGAAATTGCCGATCGAGCATTTAGTCAAGTAAAAACTATTATTAGAGCCAATTACTCTAATCCACCCGCACATGGAGCTAAAATTGTCTCTTATATTTTAAATAATGATGAACTAAAAGAAGAATGGCTTGATGAATTAACCAGTATGCGCCAACGCATTCATCGTATGCGACAGTTATTTGTAAAAACACTACAAGATAAAAGTGCCAACCAAGACTTCAGCTTTATTGCTAAACAAAATGGGATGTTTTCATTTAGTGGATTAAGTGAAGAACAAGTAATAAAATTGCGTGATGAGTATGGCATCTATATGGTCAATTCAGGTCGTATTAATGTTGCGGGAATGACTATCGATAATATGTCTAGACTTTGTGAATCAATTGTCGAGGTTTTATAACATTCAAGATTAATAAAATTTTCTAGTAAAAGTCGAATACATTGGCCGTTAATTTAGATTTTAACCACCAATGTATTCAATATATTAACAATAATAACACTTTGATAACCTCAATTAATATTATGTTTTGTCATGATTTGATATCCCTTATTAAGGTTTTGAGTATGAGTAAATAACCTGCTTTTTTTCAATCTTAAAAACCCCTCTCCTCAAAATTTTCTGCTTAATAATAATCTTTTTAACCAGTTAAAAAATGCATCATTTATTTTATTATTCCTTTTAGTTATATATTTAGGAAAACTAGCTATTAGACGTTAAATCAATAATTAATAATAATTGCTATCAATTTATTGAATTTTCATTGAGGACGGTTTGTGGCATCACATATTTTAGATTTTTTAATTTTAGGCAATAATTTTGGCACTAGCGAAATGCGCCAAATATGGTCTGAACAAAATCGCTTAGAAAAGCAAGTAAAAGTAGAAGTAGCTTTAGCAAAAGCTCAAGGTGAATTAGGTGTAATTCCTGCTGACGTTGCTGATGCAATTATTGCCAAAGCTGATGCATCAAAATTATCACTTGAACAACTTGCTCAAGAAGCAGCCAAAGCGAAACATTCACTGATGTCAACAATCAACGCATTACAAAAACAAGTAGGTGATGCTGGTCAATACATTCATTATGGAGCAACCACCCAAGATATTGTCGATACCGCAACTGTTCTCCAGATACAACAGTCATTTGATATAATTGAACGGGATACCAAATTAATTGCGCATCAATTAAAACGGTTGGCTAAACAATATCAATATTTACCCATGGTAGGTCGCACCCATGGTATGCAAGCATTACCGACGACATTTGGTTTTAAATTAGCGGTTTGGTTAGACGAGTTTGTTCGTCATTTACAACGTTTATCTGAAATAAAACAAAGAGTTTTAGTCGGCAATATTAGCGGAGCTATTTGTACTTATGCATCAATGGGTGAATTAGGTCCACAAGTGGAAAATCGTGCATTAACTTCACTTGGACTAAATACACCCAATATTGGTTGGCAATCTGCACGAGATCGTTTTTCTGAATACGCATCAGTTATTGCTCTTATTAGCGGTTCGCTTGGCAAAATTGGTAACGAATTTTACAACCTTATGCGAACGGAAATTAATGAAGTGGAAGAACCATTTTCTGATGGTAAAATTGGTTCGACTACCATGCCACATAAGCGTAATCCAGCAGCCTTAGAAGGTTTAGCTAGTCTTACCGCTCCTTTATTAAAAAGTGTGGCACTTATTCATGAATCAATGAAAGTTGAACATGAACGTGATGCCATGAGCTGGCGAGCTGAATGGATTGCCCTGCCAGAAATTAATCTTTATATTTCAGCACAACTTCAAACCGCTTTAGCTGTTTTGAAAGGATTAAAAGTCAATGCTGATCAAATGTTAGCTAATTTAAAAAAACAAAATGGCTTACTGTTATCAGAAAAAATAATGTTCGAAATTGGCAAGCGATTAGGAAAACAAACTGCTCACCATTTAATTTATGAAAATGCTATGCAAGCATTTGAACAAAACCGACCATTTAAATCACTCCTATTGGATGATCCACGTTTAAGTGAACAATTTACCGAGTCTGAACTTGATAATTGGTTAAATCCAATTAATTATCTGGGGTCTGCACCACAAAAAGTCGACCAAGTAATCAAATATGCGGAGCAAAGCGGAGTATTATTATGAATTTTCGCTTAATCAGCTGTTCCGATATTCCAGCATATCAACAATTATTGCACCGAGCATATCAAGCTACGTCACAGCTAGGCATTCATTTTGCAGCAGCTACTGTCGAACTTGAAGAAATAGTTCATCATATTGATTCGAATGCCGTTTACATAATGGAAAAGGACAATAACTTAATATCAACCTTAAGCATACGTTTTCCTTGGGGAAATAACCCAGGACCTTATGGACTACCGCATTTAGGCTGGTTTGCAACCGATCCAATTTATAAAGGACAAGGCTATGGTAATACTTTATGGGATTGGGTTGAAAAAGAAGTTTTAATTAACCAACTTAAGCTCCCCGCCGTAACTTTAGGTACAGCAGCCAATCATCCATGGTTAGCCAATATATATCGCAAAAAAGGATATCAACAAATAGGGCAAGTAAATTTAACCAGTGATCACACTACCCTTTATTTTGAAAAAATATTAATTCACAAAAACTATTCCGAATGGAAAAAGAGGAGTCATCAATAATGAAAAAAATAATAACATGGTTTTCTGCTATTTTATTAATTACCCTGAGTGGTTGTGACAATCAATCAAACAATCAGGCGGCGGAACAAAACATTATAAAAGTAGGCTCAACCGGTCAAAGTTACCCAAATGGTTATAAACAAGATGGAAAGTTAGTTGGATTTGATGTCGAAGTCACAGAAGCAATTGCCAATGAGTTAGGTTTTAAAGTTGAATGGGTAATTGCTGAATTTGGTGGATTAATGGGCCAATTTGACTCAGGTCGTTTAGATACAGTAGCAAATGCGGTGGCAGTTACACCAACTCGTCAAGCTAAATATGATTTTTCTCAGCCGTATAGTTTTTATGGTAGTCAAATTGTTACACATAAAGATAATAACAATATTAATCAGTTAACTGATTTTAATGGTAAAACTATTGCAGGGGTACTTGGTTCAAACCATATTAATAATCTTAAAAAAGCTTTTCCTAATAACGAAATTACGATCAAAACCTATGAAACTCGAGATGGTGCAATGCATGATACAGAATTTCAAAGAGTCGATGGTTATGTCAATTCAAAACCAATTTTATTGGCAGAAATTAAACGAAAAAATCTACCATTCAAATTAGTGGGCGAGCCAATTACTATTGAACAAGTTGCCTTCCCATTTAGTAAGGATGAAAAAGGTAAAGCTTTACGAGAAAAATTTAACCAAGCCATCGAAAAATTACGTGTTAATGGAACATTGAAAAATCTTTCAATTAAATATTTTGGTGAAGATATTACCTCATGAATTTTAATATAAACTATTTCTTTAGTGTATTCCCGCAGATATTACCTTATCTGCCAGTTACACTTTTTATTGCCATTACATCATTTGTGTTTGCCACTATATTAGGGCTTGCTATTGCTTTGATTAGAAACAATAGAATTATTGTAATTGATTCTTTTTTGGCGCTGTTTATTTCTTTATTTCGTGGAATTCCATCTGTCGTTTTACTGTTTATTATTTATTATGGCCTACCACAAATATTTCCAATTATGAAACAGGTAGGCGCAACCACGGCAGCTATTATCTGTTTTAGTTTAAAATATTCAGCTTATTTAGCCGAGATATTTCGTGCTGGCTTAACTTCGGTTGATCTTGGACAAAAAGAAGCAGGATTAACCTCAGGATTAAGTACAATTCAGGTTTATCGAGGCATTATATTACCTCAAGCGATGATTAATGCTTTACCGAATGCGGGAAATATGTTTATTTCACTACTCAAAGACTCTTCTGTAGCATTTTTTGTCGGGGTACAAGAATTATTAGCAGCAGGAAAAATGCTAACTGCTAATTCTTTTCTCTATTTTGAAACTTACTTAGCCGTCGGTATTGTTTACTGGCTAACTGTTGTCGCCTATTCATGGTTACAAAAACAGTTAGAACGTAAACTAACTAAACCATATCATCGTTAAGGAGAGCATGATGATTAGTGTATCTCATTTATCAAAACGATTTGGAAATAATGAAGTTTTAAAAGAAATAAATCTTAATATCAAAGAAGGTGAAGTAGTTGCCATTATTGGACCATCCGGATCGGGAAAATCAACCTTATTGCGTTGTCTTAATTTACTTGAAAAACCCAATACAGGAACGATTCGTATTGATAAAGTAATACTCAATAGTGAACATTACAACCATAAGCAAGAGGCAAATTTACGCAAACAATCAGCAATGGTTTTTCAACACTACAATTTATTTAGAAATAAAACAGCTTTAGAAAACATTACTTATCCATTAATTGTTGCACAGAAAATGAAGAAAAGTGAGGCACAACAGTACGGAATATCATTGTTAGAGCGTGTTGGAATGTTAGCTTATGCTGATCAATATCCTATAACGTTATCGGGAGGACAACAACAGCGTGTTGCAATTGCTAGGGCATTAGCAGTAAGACCAAAAGTATTATTATTTGATGAACCAACCTCTGCGTTAGATCCTGAGAGAGTTCATGAAGTTTTACAAGTGATGCTCAAACTAGCCAAAGAAAAGATAACGATGCTAATCGTAACCCATGAAATGGAGTTTGCAAAGTATGTGGCCGACCGCATCATCTTTATGGCTAATGGTGTTATTGTTGAGGAAGGACCAGCAAAATCATTAATTGATAACCCACAACACGAGTTAACTCAACGCTTTTTACGGCAACTCAATGATGATATTGACTTTGAAATTTAAGTTTATATTTATAAAATAATTAACTAGTTATAGCAGATATCAAAGTATTTTCCAATGCGATATGAGTAATTGTTTAATATCCATACCATTGGCAAGAGCATAGATATCGGACAATAATTGTTGTGCTTTAATTTCATTTTGCAATGCTCCAAATAACTTAGCGGCAAATTCTTGTTGGCTATAAGGATTTTTCGGTGATCCTTTAGGAATATCTATTCGTTGGCTAATTTTTTGTCCATCATTTAATACTATTTCAATCACGACATAGCGCTTATTATATGCATCAGGATGAGGGGGTAATTGTATATCATAACTACGCTGCATTTTTTGCATTAATTGTTGGATATTGTCAGCTATTGGCTTTGAAGCAAATTGTTCAAAATCGATAGGTATACCAAGTAAAATCAATGCCAAAATATATTCTGCTGAAAAACGTCCTTGCTCAGCTAATAATGGCTTTTTATAGATCAGTGCTGCATCACTATTAATTGGTGCAAAGAAAAGAGTGATATAATCAATATTATCTACATTAAACTTAGGATGCTTATAAATTAACTTACCCGCATCAGCAATATATGAAGCGGCAGAACAATATGAATAAGTCTTAAACCATAACCCTGGTTCAACAATCTTCCATGGCTTAGCCCAGATAGTTAAATCTAAATTATCATTGCCTTGTCCATATATTGATAAAAAACCGAGGTTATCATCAAGAAAATCCTTATCTGCTGAAATCCCAGCTCTTAACCATTCAACCGATTGTATAGCATGTTGTGCAGCCAATCCCGCATGCAAAAATTTTATTGGTGTCCCCATCACTAATCGCAGACCTGACGCTTGCGTCGCAGCTAAAGTTAATGCTTGAGCAAGAAATGGTTCATCATATAAATAACAAATAGCAGCTGTTGCGGCAATACCACCTAAAGTGATTGTTGTATGCCAACCTTTTTCATAATGTTCAGGATTGACACATCGTCCCAATAAGGCCATAACTTCAATACCTATTACATAGGCAGTTAAAAAACGACGACCATCTAAACGCGTTAATGAATCATCTAAGCGGATACTAGAAAATAAGGCTGATAAGATAACCGCTGATGGATGACCACGTACATCAATATGTACATCATCATAATCTAAACAATGTGCTTGAAAACCATTAAATAATGCTGCTTGCCGGCTAGTTGCTAACTTTTTTTGACCAATTAGCCAAGCTCGATTGTTGCCACCTTCATCATTTATCCATGCCAGTAATTTCTGAACATTAGTTTCATTAGATGCCTGTAAGCTACTCGCAAAATAATCAATAACACCATTAATTGCACATTCAAGGACTGATTGTTGCTCAATAATTGGTGTATTTATTATTAACAAACTCAATTGTTGACCTAGATTCATTATAAACTCTCATACAAATCTCAATAAATATTGAGCAAATAGTGGATACTAAATATGCTTTTAAAAGATTATATCGCTATATCTTAATAACTAGAAATAATCATTATTTAGCAATCTAGCTTGATAACACTTTATATGTGCTAAAATATCTCTACGCTTAAACATCACGAAAAAATACATCCAATTATGTCAATATGTTATATTGCCTTAGGCAGTAATCTTAACGATCCATTAGCTCAAGCTAATCAAGCTATTGCAGCCCTAAAACAATTACCCAATACCGTAGTTACTGACATTTCACCATTTTATCGCAGTAAACCGCTCGGTCCACAAGATCAAAATGATTACCTCAATGCAGTTATAAAGTTAACCACCTCACTTAAACCTATAGCTTTATTAGATGAACTACAAGCAATAGAAAAATCACAAGGTCGGGTACGCAAAGATAATCGATGGGGAGCAAGGACATTAGACTTAGATATATTATTATACGATGACTTAATAATAGACAACGATAGACTAACAATTCCTCATTATCATATGAAAAATAGAGAATTTGTACTCTATCCTTTATTTGATATTTCACCAGAACTCATCTTACCTGATAACGATAAGCTGTTTGATTTAATTAAAAAATGTCCTTTGAATAATTTAAAAAAATGGGATGAATAATTAATCTTATTAATAACATATAGTTGTAATATTCTGCACTTTTAGCACAAAAAAAATAGTAAAAAAAATTTGCCAAAGGCTAATTTATTGCTATAGTTTAGCGCTTGAAAATAATGTGTATTTAAGGGGATTGCTGTGAAAAAGGAACAAAAAGTAAATACATCTTCTCTTAGTCTGCTATCAATTGCTGGGCTTGAGCCTTATAAAGAGGCAAAAGGTGAGGAGTATATGAATCCTAAGCAATTGAAACATTTTAAACTAATCTTAGAAGCGTGGCTTTCACAATTACAAGGTGAAATGGGTAAAACTGTCTCTCATATGCAAGATGAGGCTGCTAATTTCCCAGATCCAGCTGACCGCGCAACTCAAGAAGAAGAGTTCAGTTTAGAACTAAGAGCGCGTGATAGAGAACGCAAACTTATCAAAAAAATTGAAAAAACATTAAAGAAAATTGAAACCGATGATTTTGGCTATTGTGAATCATGTGGTGTTGAAATTGGTATCCGTCGTTTAGAAGCAAGACCTACCGCTGATTTATGTATCGATTGTAAAACATTAGCTGAACTTCGTGAAAAACAAATGGGTATGTGATTCTCATTTAACTATTCTTTCTATCCTATACGCCCATGCAATATATTGGTCGTTTTGCTCCGTCACCTTCTGGACCATTACATTTTGGTTCGTTGGTGACAGCTCTCGGTAGCTACTTACAAGCCAAGGCCAGCAATGGTAAATGGCTTGTTCGTATTGAAGATATTGATCCCCCAAGGGGGGTCAAAGGTGCATCATCTTTAATATTAAAAACACTAGAAGCTTTTAATCTTTATTGGGATGATCAAGTTTTATATCAGTCTAACTGTAGTGAACGTTATCGATCAGTGTTAGCATCATTAATTTCTGAGCAAAAAGCTTACTATTGTGATTGTACCAGACAACGGATCCATAGCCTTAAAAACAATATTTATGATGGATTTTGTCGTGAGCGACATTTAGCATTAAATAACGTTGCTATTCGTTTAAAGCAAAATCATCCGATTTTCGCTTTTGATGATAAAATTCGAGGTCAACAAAGCATTGATCATATTAATGCACTAGAAGATTTTATTATTCATCGAAAAGATGGATTATTTGCTTATAATCTCGTTGTTGTATTAGATGATAATTATCAAGGAATAACCGAAATTGTGCGTGGAGCAGATCTATTACCTGTGACCGCTAAACAGATTTCACTTTATCAATTATTTAATTATACAGTCCCAAATTACTGCCACTTACCCTTAGCTCTAGATAGTCATGGAAATAAACTCTCGAAGCAAAATCATGCCTCTCCAATTGAAATAAAAAAAAACAAATTATTAACGGTGCAAGCCTTACAATTTTTAGGTCAACAAATACCCGAAAATTGGCAAGATGCCACACAGAAAGATTTATTAGATTGGGCGATATCGCACTGGGACATTAATCATATTCCCAAACAAGACTGTATGTTAACCACCAATATAAGATAAATTAGGTGTGATACCTAAATGGTGGGTATGTAATGAATGTTTTTCAGGTTTTATTAATAGTGAAGATAAAATTCTAGCTTTAAGTTGCGCTTTTTGTTCAGAGCTTTGTAGCAAATCCCTCAAATCAACCGCTGCATCACCAAACAAGCAATAATGTAATTTACCGATCGACGAGACACGTAATCGATTGCAACTTTTACAAAAATCCTTTGAATACGGCATAATCAGACCAATCTTACCTTGATAATCACTATGCGCATAAACTTTAGCTGGTCCAGAGAACGCCTCTTTTGACTGTAATTGCCAACCTTGTTCAATAAGTTGTGATTCCATCACATGACCAGCTAAATGATAACGATTAAATAATTCACGGCTTTCTGTTGTTTCCATCAATTCTATAAAACGTAACTCAACTGAACGATCTTTAATCCAAGTTAAATAATCAGCCAGATGGTCGTTCATATTTTTCATCAAAACGGTATTAATTTTAACTTTCCTAATACCTACTTCTAATGATTTTTCAACGCCTTGAATCAGCTCACGTAATTTATCTTGGCCTGTTATTTGTTTAAAAATGTAAGGAGAAAAACTATCAATACTAATATTAATAGCATTAAGTCCTGCTTGTTGCCAATAATGCACATTTTTTAATAACCGTGAACCATTGGTTGTGATAGCGAGTTGTTTGATGCTGGGATAAGCAGAAATTATTGACAAAATATCTATAAAGTCTCGACGCAAAGTCGGTTCACCGCCCGTTAACCGAATTTTATGTACACCAAGTTCAGTAAACGTTGACACAACATTGTCAATTTCATTTAACGATAAAAAGCGATGATCTTTATTAGTTCGATAACCATTAGGTAAACAGTATTGGCACTGAAAATTACACTGCTCGGTAATCGACAAGCGTAGATATTGAAATCGACGCTGAAAATTATCCATTAATTGCATATCACAAACACCTTATCCAAATCGGGAAGCATAGCCATTTCTGTGCTATACCGCGGCTAGTCCACCATATGAAACTCACTTAGGTGAAAAAGCTTCAGAGTTTGTTTAAGTCTAGCATAGACACTATTTATTGACTACGGACAATTATCACTATTCGATAATTGATTAGATGATTCAATTTCATCATTTTTCTTTTAAGTATAAATAACCGTGATGTAATTAAGTAAGTTGCCCTTCGACAAGATTAATAAAAGCGTTCGGTCGCCCTTTTCTCTCTTCTTTAACTTACTGACAACTCCTATAAACAAATAAATTCCTTTTTCATTGATAACTCACTAACCTGACAAACACCTTGAAGGTTGTATAATATTCTAATTTTTTTTATTTTTTCTTATTATGAGGTATTTATTTCATAACTAGAAAAAATTTTTTAATTCACCCTATTGCCTCATATTTTTAGCTTATTTACAGCTTTGCTTAGTATTCATTATATTTCGGTATATAATGATTTCCTTGTCGATAAAACCGTCAAATGGAGGTTGTGATGATTACCCATATAAGTCCGTTAGGATCAATGGATTTACTTGCGCAGGCTGAAGTTGATATTTTAAAAAAATCAGCAAATAGCGAACTTTATCAATTATTTAGAAATTGCTCATTAGCTACCCTTAATGCGGGTAGTAAAACGGATAACACTAAAGAATTACTAGATAGATTTAAATCGTTCGAAATTAACGTTATCAGTAAAGAGCGTGGAGTTAAATTAGAGCTTATTGATGCACCTGAAAGTGCTTTTGTCGACAAACGCATTATTCGCTCCATACAAGCTAATCTGTTTGCGGTTTTACGTGATATTCTTTTTTTAAATGGCCAAATTACGGCAATTAAACACTTGGTACCTAACGAGAAGCTTGAAAAAGAGCACTCCTATTACATCACCAATCTTGTTTTTTCTATTCTGCGTAATGCCAATGCCCTACACGTTGGCGAAGAGCCTAATCTAATTGTTTGTTGGGGTGGACACTCAATTAACGAAAGTGAATATTATTATGCTCGTCAAGTTGGTATGCAACTTGGATTACGAGAACTTAATATCTGTACAGGCTGCGGTCCGGGAATAATGGAAGCACCAATGAAAGGCGCCGCTGTTGGTCATGCACAACAACGTATAAAAGATAGTCGCTTTATTGGTATGACTGAGCCATCGATAATTGCAGCCGAACCACCAAATGCATTAGTTAATGAACTCATCATTATGCCAGATATCGAAAAACGACTTGAAGCGTTTGTTCGAATGGCGCATGGTATAGTTATCTTTCCTGGCGGACCTGGTACTGCTGAAGAACTACTTTATATTTTGGGGATTATGCTCAATCCTGCTAATAAAAATCAGACTTTACCAATTATTCTAACGGGTCCAAAAGAGTGTGAAGATTATTTTGACGCGATTGATCAATTTATTCGTAATACTTTAGGCGAAGAAGCGACTAAATTGTATGAAATTATCATTGATTCACCTGAACAAGTTGCACGCATAATGAAACATGGGGTAAAACAGGTTAAATCATCACGGTTAGCAACTGGTGATGCTTATGGGTTTAATTGGTTACTCAAAATTGATGAAGCATTACAGCACCCATTTGAACCAACCCATGAAAACATGGCATCACTTAATCTACATAAAGATCAGCCAGTTGAATTATTAGCTGCTAATTTACGCCGTGCTTTTTCTGGAATTGTTGCAGGTAATGTTAAAGAGTTTGGTATGAAGCAAATTGCTGAACATGGTCGCTATAAATTGCAAGGTGATCCTGAAATCATGAAGCAATTAGATAATTTACTGCTTAGCTATGTAAAACAAGATCGCATGAAGCTTCCTGGCGGTAGTGCCTATCAACCTTGTTATGAAATTTGTTATTAATTAACCTTAATATTAGCCAGTTATACTTCGCCGATACAAAAATCGGCGGAGTATTTAGCAATATTTGAACACTCTAAAGATCACTTAAAATATCTAACGCTTCCGACACTTTCTTAACAGCAAAGATCTGCATATTTTCTGGCTTTTTCTTTGGCATATTAGCTATAGGCACTATTGCCTTTTTGAAACCATGTTTAGCGGCTTCAGAAATACGCTCTTGACCACTTGGTACTGGTCGTATTTCTCCTCCCAGACCTATTTCACCAAAAATAACCACATCTTGTGGTAAAGGGCGATTTCGAAAACTGGATACCAATGCAGCAATCAATGCTAAATCGGCACTAGTTTCGGTCACTTTTACCCCGCCAACAACGTTAACAAAAATATCCTGATCAGCCATTTGTAAACCACCATGGCGATGCAAAACCGCGAGTAAAAGTGCCAGCCGATTTTGATCAAGCCCGACAGTCACTCGCCTTGGATTGCCATATACAGAATGATCAACTAACGCTTGAATTTCAACCAGTAATGGACGAGTACCTTCCCATAACACCATTACCGAACTGCCCGATAACATCTCTTCACCACGACTTAAAAAGATTGCAGATGGATTACTGACTTCTTTCAATCCTTGTTCAGTCATAGCAAACACACCTAACTCATTGACTGCGCCAAAACGATTTTTATGGCTACGTAAAGTTCGAAATCGAGAGTCAGCATCACCATCAAGTAAAATTGAGCAATCAATACAGTGTTCAAGTACTTTAGGGCCTGCTAGTGAGCCATCTTTAGTCACATGGCCAACCATAATAATGGCTATGCCTTTGGTTTTCGCAAAACGCGTTAAATAAGCTGCAGTTTCACGAACTTGAGCCACACTACCTGGCGAAGATTGAATATCAGCAAGATGCATAACTTGAATTGAGTCAATAACCATTAACTTTGGCTGTGACTGTTCAGCAAGTAAACAGATCTGCTCAATACTGGTTTCAGACAACATATTAATATTATCTGTCGGTAAACCTAAACGATGTGCACGCATCGCTACTTGTTGTAATGATTCCTCACCAGTTACATAAAGGGTATTCATTTGTGCTGACAGTTTACTCATGGTTTGCAGTAGCAAAGTACTTTTACCGGCACCGGGGTTACCACCAATTAAGATAGCACTACCTGGTACTACACCACCACCAAGTACACGGTCAAATTCAGAAAATCCAGTTGAAAATCTGGGTAAGGCTTCCAGACTAATTTCAGATAATTTTTGGATTTTAGTTTGCCCTGCACCACCGGCATAGCCGGTTAATCGGTCATTGCGTGATGAACTACTAGCTAACCTAACTTCAGTAATGGTATTCCATGCATGACAAGCGCTACATTGACCTTGCCAACGAGGATAGTCAGCACCACAATCATTACAGACATAAGCGCGCTTTACTGTTTTTGCCAAATTCTTCTCCTAGCCTTCACTTAATAAACTGGTAGATAAGATGCACCATAAACCGGTTAAATCAGCATAATTGATGCTGATTCTTGCTTTTTCAACGACTTTAGGCTTTCCATGATAAGCAACACCAAGCCCTGCAATTCTAATCATCATTAAATCATTTGCCCCATCACCAATCGCAACAGTTTGCTCAATAGGAATATCTAAAGAGGTGGCTAATTGTTGTAACATCCGCGCTTTATATTTAGCATCAACAATTTGCCCATTAACTTTACCTGTCAGCTTACCGTTTTTAATTTCTAATTCATTAGCGTGAGCATCAATTAGTTTTAACTTCTGTTTTAAATGATTTGCAAAATAAGTAAATCCACCCGAAACAATGGCGACATGCCAATTTTTTTTATGTAACTCTTTAACTAAATAAGTTAATCCTGGTGTTAATGGTAGACTCTCTTTTACTTGTTCTAAAATATCTTGCTGTGCGCCTTTTAATGTAGCAACTCGTTTACGTAAGCTGGTAGCAAAATCAAGTTCACCACGCATAGCAAGCTCAGTCACTGCAGCAACTTGTTCTCCGACACCGTGTAATTTTGCTAGTTCATCAATACACTCAATACCAATTGCGGTCGAGTCCATATCCATGACTAATAAACCTGGGGAATGCAATGTGGGTAAATTATCAATTGGTGAAACATCAATACCTAATGTTAGCGAAATCGATTTGGCTTTTTTCGGCATTACGCCAGCAATACGTACTATTTGATAGGTTTTAATTTTCCAAGATGAAACCACAACCATTGGCATTGCAAGTTGTCTTTGAAATTTTGAAAGCAGTGTTTTATTTAACTTTTTCCCATAAATAATCCAACCCGTTTTACCAGCATTGTAATCCAATGGAACAACTTCACAACCATTTAAAGACAAAGGTAAACCTTGCCAATATTGAATATTTTCTGGGAGATCATTATAGGTTAATGTATAAGCCATATATCGAAAGTCTTAAAAATGTAAAACAGATTCGGAATTTACCATATCTACTAAAGATTGTCCAAGTAAGGATTATAAGAAGTTATTTCTTAAATTTTACGGCTCAAAAACCCCGTTCCTCAACTTTTTTTGCAAGAAATTTCATTGTTAATCAATATTAATTAGCTTCAGTTTAGAAATGAAGAAAGAAGACTAAACAGATAGTCCCCACATACAAAGCTGTTCAAGTACTGGGCCAATTTTTTCACCCAAAGGGGGTAATTTGTATAACACTTTAAGTGGTGTTTTTTCACCATATACACTACGAGTGATAAGTTCATCTTCCTCCAACTTTTTAAGCTGGATGCTCAGCGTTAATACATTAATCATTTTTAAACAGAGCTGGCATTGTAAAAATGTATTAACTACTTTTTTTTAAAACAGCATAGAAAAAGCCATCGCCGCCGTGTATAGTTGGTAAAAATTGTTTCGTATCACCCACAAGTTGGGCATTGCTGTTTTCTTTTAAAAAACGCTCAATTTGCAATCTGTTTTCATCAGGTAGGATTGAACAGGTAGCATAGACTAAAGTGCCACCTGTTTTTAAATAAGACCAAATATTGGTTAAGATCCCATGTTGCAACTCAGTGAGTTGCGCAATATCACTATCTCGCCGTAACCACTTGATATCAGGATGGCGACGAATTACGCCTGTTGCCGAGCATGGTGCGTCAAGCAAAATTCGGTCAAATTGTTTACCTGAGCACCATTTTTCAGGTGTAAGACCATCACCCACTTTAACTTCTGCTACTTGTTTTAGGCGAGCCAGATTTTCTTCAATACGTTTAGCACGACCTGCATCAACATCTACCGCTAATAAATTTGATTTAGGTGCAATTTCTAAGATATGGGTTGTTTTTCCACCTGGAGCGGCACACATATCCAAAATTTGCTCACCATTTTGGGGTTCTAACAAATATGCAGCATATTGAGCAGATAAGTCCTGTACGGTAACGGCTCCTTCAGCAAAATAAGGTAATTTCGTTACATTTACAGGCGATAATAACCTGATAGCACAAGGCAAATCAGCAAAAGCTTCTGATTCAATTTGCCGTTCAGTTAACAATTGTTGATACTCACTAACAGAATAGTGATTAAGATTAACGCGTAACCACATTGGTGGTTTTTGGTTATTGGCAGAAATGATTGCTTGCCATTTCTCGGGGTAAGCTTGCTTAAGACGATTAACTAACCAACTTGGATGCAAGGTTTGAGGTGCTTTATCATCCTGTACAAATTTTCGTTGTAATGATTCTTGTTGGCGTAAAAATTCACGCAATACGCCATTTACTAATCCTTTGAGCGCTGATTTTTTTAAATCATTTACTGCATTAACTGTTTCGCCTACAGCTGCATGTTCAGGTATTCTGGTATATAAAATTTGGTAAATACCCACTAACAATAAATAGTGTAGAACTCGATTTTTCCCGGTAAGAACTTTATTCATCAAAGTATGAATATAAAAATTAAGTTCAGGTAAAACACGCATCACACCGAAACAGATTTCTTGCATTAGCGCGCGATCTTTTTCTGCTACTTTATGGCTAAATAACGTTAAGGCCGTACTAAGCGATTGCCCCTCTTCAAGTACATTAAAAATCGCTTGAGCACAAATAGCTCGAATATTTGAGTGTGACTTTTTATTCATAACCAATAATGACCTTAACTCATCAATCTAAATATTTATAAAATTAATGATCCCACCCAACCAGCTATAAACAATGGAATATTAAAATGGGTAAAGGTTGGAATAACACTATCTCTTATATGATCATGCTGACCATCACTGTTTAAACCAGCAGACGTTGCTAAAATAGTATCTGAAGGAGGTGAACCTGCATCGCCAATCGCTCCTGACGCACCAATTAAACAAACGGTTGCTATTGGTGAAAAGCCCAACTGAACACATAAAGGAACATAGATAGCTGCAATAATTGGTACAGTAGAGAAAGATGAACCAATACCAAGTGTAATGATCAAGCCAACTAACATCATCATAAAAGATGCTACTACTTTATTCCCCGCAAATAATGAGGCACTATTAACAACTAATGGTTCTATTTCATGAGTCTGTTTTAATACTTCAGCAAAGCCTTGAGCTGATATCATCACAAAGCCGATCATCGCCATCATTTTGATACCATCGGTAAAGATTCCGTCTGCCTCACCCCATTTAATTGAGCCTGAAGCAATAAAGCAGATAAAGCCAATTAAAGCACCTAAAATCATCGATCCTGTGTAAAGTTGCACTGTAAAAGAGAGAATAATTGCTAATAATGAGACGACAAGTGAACGAGTACTTACATTACTAAACTCTTCGGCATGGCTTTCTTCATGAATCAGTTTATATTGTCTCGGTTTACGATAACTAACGAAAATAGCCCAAAGTAGACCAACAAACATACCAAAAGCCGGAATAGCCATAGCATGCATAACATTAACATGGCTAACATCCATCCCCGATGAAATAATATTTTTTAATAAGATTTGATTTAAGAAAATATTTCCGAATCCGACAGGTAAAAACATATATGGTGTAATCAAACCAAATGTCATGATACAAGCAATCATTCGTCTATCTAGTTGCAATCTCGACATCACATATAAAAGTGGCGGAATTAACAACGGTATAAAGGCGATATGAATTGGGATGATATTTTGTGAGGAAATACTAACTAACCCGATTATGATAATTAACAACCATTTAATTCGAGTTTTAGCATCATTAGTCGTTAACTGCTTAATGGCTTTGTCAGCTAACAATTCTGGTAATCCTGATTTTGAAATTGCTACTGCAAACGCACCAAGCATAGCATAAGAAAGCGCAATATTAGCCCCGTTGCTAATCCCAGTATTAAAAGCGTCAATTGTTTCTTTTAATGTTAAATGGCTACATAAACCACCGACAAAAGCACCAATGATTAAGCTAATCACCACATGAACACGGCAAAGCGAAAGGACTAACATTAAAATAACTGCAACAACCACTGCATTTACCGAGGAAAACAGCTCAAGAATAGTATTCATAAATAGATTCTTCGTAGCAAAATAAAGATAGTTATTCTAGGCGATAGATATATAAAGTGCAATTGTTAGTATACGCTTACTAGCGTAAATTATTTTTTAGGTAAGACTAAAGAAAACTTATAATAAATTTAATGCTAACATTGCAAATAAAGAATAACCGATTTGTATCCTTAATGAAAATTGTGTGAATAACTTGCTTTAATTAACGGTAATATTCAATTCATGCTGATATGGTGCTAATAGAAATAAACCTTTATAATACGTTGTCATTATCATAATGTAATCACTACAAGATTATGCAAATTTGCTATACTGTAACGCATATATACTTGGATTAATGTTTTTTATATTAGAGTATCATATCAATTTACAGCTTAAACATTCATTATTAGGTTGGTAAATAAATAACTTAAAATGATTTAAGTATATAGTTAGCAACAAAGTATGAGGTTTATTTTTATGTTTTCTTGGTGGACAAAAATTTATTTTTCACTAATTCAAATTCCTGTTAAGCTTTTTGTTAAAAGTAAACCAATTCCTACCGATCCCATTACTGAACTGGACCTCGATATCCATCGTCCAATTTTGTATGTGCTTCCTTATAACTCTCAAATTGATTTAATGGTAGTTAGGTCGCTTTGTCTAAAATATCATTTACCAGATCCTTTATTAGGAATTGATATTAATGATAAAACTGTACCTGCTTATATTTATATCGATAAAGGGCCAGGAATTTTTGCTTCAAGTAAACAAAAAAATAAATCTATCGAAATTTTAAGAGAATACATTTCAGCGCATCAACAAAATGATGAACTAGATGTTCAAATGTTGCCTGTATCTGTCATGTTTGGTCGTAAACCAGATAAAGAAGGCAAAAAAATGCCTTCACTGCAAGTGTTAGGTGCTACCTATAAACTTTATAAAATCTTAATTTCTGGTCGTGACTGCTATACTCGATTTTCTCGGACCGTATCTTTTAAAGATATTAAAGTCGACGATAAACAAGATATTTCTGTTTTAGCTCATAAGCTTGCACGTGTAGCACGTATTCACTTTGCTAAACAAAGAGCGGCTTCTGTTGGTCCTAAATTGCCTGTTAGACAGGAAATGCTTAATAAATTATTAACTAACCCAGCTCTTGCTGAAGCAATACAAGAAGAAGCTAAAAGTAAACATATTGGGCTAGATAAAGCCAAGAAAAATGCTTTATCACTTCTAAATGAAATCGCGGCTAATTTTTCTTACCGCATGCTAAGAGTGACTGACTTTGTTCTTACTTGGGCATGGAATAGACTTTATCAAGGTTTAAAAGTAACGAATGCTGACCCAGTTCGAGAGCTTGCTGAAAATGGACACGAAATCGTTTACGCACCATGTCATCGAAGTCATATGGACTATTTGTTATTGTCTTATGTACTTTATCGGCAAGGATTAGTTCCACCACATATTGCAGCTGGTATCAATTTAAATTTCTGGCCAGCAGGACCTATTTTTAGGCGCTTAGGGGCATTTTTTATCCGCCGTTCATTTAAAGGTAACAAACTCTATACCGCCGTATTTAGAGAGTATTTAGCAGAGTTATTTATCCGGGGTTATGCCGTCGAATATTTCATTGAAGGTGGGCGCTCACGCACAGGAAGACTACTCGACCCTAAAACCGGAATGTTGTTGATGACAATCCAAACTTTATTACGGGGTGATACACGCCCAATCACAATTGTCCCGGTCTATATTGGTTATGAACATGTTTTAGAAGTTGCCACTTATGCTAACGAGCTGCGTGGCGCTAAAAAAGAAAAAGAAAGCTTGTGGAGCACAATTAAAGCCTTCTTAAAATTAAAAAAACTAGGCTTTGGCTATGTTAACTTTGGGAGCCCAATACCTTTAAATCAATTTTTAAATCAGCATATACCTGAATGGCGAGATGCTATTGATCCTACAGGAACACTGCGCCCTAATTGGTTAACACCAACAACTAATTTGCTTGCGAAACAAATTATGGAGCACATCAATTCTTCGGCTGCGATTAATGCTATGAATTTATGTTGTTCAATATTATTAGCCGCTGATCAATGCACATTAACAAAAGTAAAATTATTAGAGCATTTAGATTATCTTTTAAAATTATTAAAAAACATTCCTTACTCTGATTTGATTACCATTCCCGATCAAACTGCCGAAGAGATGTTTGAACATGCCAAAGAAATGGGTAAATTTGTCATTACTACTGATGAAGTTGGTGAAATGGTGGGGTTAACTACCGAACAAGCAGTATTGATGACCTATTATCGCAATAATATTCAGCATTTACTGATTATACCGGCAATTGTGGCTAGAATTTTACTTAAACATAATCGCATTTCAATTGATGAAGTACTTATGCAGGTTAAATTGCTCTTCCCTTTAATAAAATCAGAGCTATTTTTATATCATAATGAAGATCAATTAACTGAATATGTTAATAAAATTATTGCAACTTATGCTGATTTGAATCTAATAAGTTATTCACCTGATAAATTAACATTGAACTACTTAAAAATGTCAGGATTACAGTTGTTAGCGTCATCATCAAGAGATACATTACAACGCTATGTCATTGCATTTTCATTGTTGCAAAAAGATCCGACAATTAGTCGTGCAACCTTAGAAAAAGAAGGACGTTTAATTGCAGAACGGCTTTCAATATTACATGGTATAAATGCTCCTGAATTTTTTGATAAAGGTGTTTTTTCAACACTAGTTGCTTCGCTTCGGGAACAAGGTTATTTAGATGATAAAGGTGATGCAAATTTACCGAAAATCGAAACCATGAATAATATACTTAAACCATTAATTACTAACCGTGTAATGCAAACAATTGATGAAATCAATCCTTAAAAATTAAATTATCTTGGGCTTACTTGATTATTTTGGGTAAGCCGAATAAACTTCAATCATTAAATAAAGTATCTTTTTTTATGCTTTATCACTGTTTTCTAAATAATTTTATTCTTTATAATCTTCATTAACAAATTTAATAAATAGCACCATTGTTTTTTTGACATATGTCAAACTTTTGTGAAAGTATACCTTTATTTCCATTCAATTAAATATTATCATTACAATTAGTAAGGATGTTTATAACATCGAAAAAATTAGATAATAAAATGTAATGTCAGCTTTTTAAGGAGTTCATATGCTATTTAACCGTAGACAGTTCTTTAAGATCTGTGCTGGTGGCATGGCAGGAACAACTGTCGCTACTTTAGGATTAATGCCGAATGTAGCGCTTGCACAAACTCGCCAATATAAATTGTTAAAATCAAAAGAAACGCGAAATAATTGTACTTACTGTTCTGTTGGATGTGGAATGCTCCTTTATAGCCGAGGAGATGGCGCTAAGAATGCCGAATCGTCTATTTTTCATATCGAAGGCGATCCTGACCATCCTGTTAGTCGTGGTTCACTTTGTCCGAAAGGTGCTGGCGTACTCGACTATATTAAAAGCGAACAACGAGTTAAATACCCAGAGTATCGTGCGCCAGGTTCTGACAAATGGCAACGAATCAGCTGGGATGAAGCAATTGACCGCATAGCTCGCTTAATGAAAGCTGACCGTGATAAAAATTTTCAAGAAAAAAATGAACAAGGAACGACGGTTAACCGCTGGACAACTACTGGCTGGCTAGTGACTTCTGCTGCGAGTAATGAAACGGGTTGGTTAGCATTTAAAGTTGCCCGTTCTTTAGGAATGCTAAGCCTTGAAACTCAAGCTAGAGTTTGCCATGGGCCCTCAGTATCTAGTTTAGGTGCTACCTTTGGTCGAGGCGCCATGACCAATAACTGGAACGATATTAAAAATGCTAATGTGGTTATTGTTATGGGGGGTAACGCAGCTGAAGCCCATCCAGTTGGTTTTAAATGGGCAATTGAAGCCAAAATTACTAACGGTGCAGAACTCATAGCGATTGATCCACGCTTTCATCGAACCGCTTCGGTAGCTGATCATTATGTACCTATTCGTGCAGGTTCAGATATCGCTTTTCTACTTGGTATCATTAATTACCTTATCACTAATAACGAAGTCAACTTTGAATACCTTATAACACACTCTAATGCTAGCTTAATTGTGCGTGACGATTTCAACTTTGATAATAATAGTGGATTGTTCAGTGGTTACGATGCTGCAAACCGTCAATACGATCAAACCAGTTGGGCATATCAAAAAGATGAAAATGGTTTTGCATTAAGAGATAAAACATTAAGTCACGCACGCTGTGTTTGGAATTTACTAAAACAACATGTTAGTCGCTATACGCCAGAAATTGTAAATAAAATAACGGGTAGTCCTGTAGATGGCTTTTTACATGTTTGTCGTTCACTCGCCAGTACTAAAACCAATGATCGTGCGGCAACTTTCCTATATGCATTAGGTTGGACTCAACATACTTATGGTACACAAATCATCCGCACTGCAGCAATGATTCAACTGATTCTTGGTAATATTGGTGTCATGGGTGGTGGTATAAATGCTTTGCGTGGTCACTCAAATATTCAAGGATTAACTGATGTAGGTTTACTGTCTAATCGATTACCTGCTTATCTTGATCTACCAAAAGATTCTCAAACATCGCTTGAACAATACTTAGCAGAAAAAACACCGAAACCTCTTGGTCCAAATGAGGTTAATTTTTGGGGTAATTACCCCAAATTCTTTATTAGTTTTATGAAAGCAATGTATGGTGATAAGGCAACTGGGGATAATAATTGGGGATTTGATTGGTTACCAAAATGGGATAAAACCTATGATATTTTACGTTTTAGTAAAATGATGCGTGACGGGCAAGCTAATGGTTTTATTTGCCAAGGGTTTAACCCACTGGCAGCCTTACCTGATAAAAATAGTATTCGTGAGGGATTATCCAAACTCAAATTCTTGGTAAATATCGATCCATTGCCAACTGAAACAGCCGAGTTTTGGAAAAATCATGGTGAATCAAATGATGTTGATCCAAGTAAAATACAAACCGAAGTCTTTAGACTTCCGGCCAACTGTTTTGCAGAGGAAAATGGGACAATTGTTAACTCATCACGTTTATTACAATGGCATTGGGCAGCTGCTAGACCACCTTATGAATCACTTTACGATCCAGAGATTATTGCGCGAATCTATTTAAGAATTAAAGAGCTTTATGAAGAAGAAGGCGGTGCTTATCACGAACCAATTAATAATTTAACTTGGGATTATCAAGATCCTGAAGGTCCGTCAGCCGAAGAGTTAGCAAAAGAGTGTAATGGTCGAGCATTGGCTGACATAACGGACACTAATGGCAATATCATCCTTAAAAAAGGCCAACTATTAAGTGGTTTTTCTCAATTAAAAGCCGACGGAACGACCTCATCTGGAATTTGGATATTTTGTGGTTCTTGGACTGAACAAGGTAACCAAATGGCTCGCCGAGATCCTAGTGATCCATCAGGTAAGGGTATTCATGCTGGCTGGGCTTGGGCTTGGCCGATGAATCGACGTGTACTCTATAATCGTGCTTCTACTGATGAAAATGGAAAACCATGGGATCCAAATCGGATGTTAATCAAATGGAACGGAACAAGTTGGGTCGGCAATGACGTACCAGATTTTACTGCCACATTATCACCAGATTCTGGAGCGGGAGCCTTTATCATGAACAATGATGGATTAGGTGGGCTGTTCTGTTTGAATCGTTTAGTTGATGGACCGTTTCCTGAACATTATGAACCATTTGAAACACCAATTTCAAATAACCCAATGCACCCTAAACAAGTAAATAGTCCAGTAGCTCGGGCATTTAAAGAAGATTTAGCTCGCTTAGGTAAAGCAGATGAATTTCCTTATGTTGGTACAACATACAGTATTACTGAGCACTTCCACTTTTGGACGCAACATGCAAGATTAGCTTCAATAACACAACCAGAACAATTTATTGAGCTCAGTGAAAATCTTGCGAATAAAAAAGGCATAAAATTGGGCGATACAGTGAAAGTAACTTCATATCGAGGTTATATCAAAGCCAAAGCAGTTGTGACAAAACGTTTACCTACTTTGACAGTTGATGGTAAAGAGATCGAAACCATAGGAATTCCAATTGTTTGGGGATTCACAGGTCAAACTAAAAAAGGCTTTTTGGTTAATGAATTAACACCGCATTTAGGTGATGCTAATTCACAAACCCCAGAATACAAGTCCTTCTTAGTCAACATCGAAAAAGTTACCACAGCGGCATAAGAAGGAGGATAGATTATGTCATTACAAACTCAAGATATTATTCGCCGCTCAGCAACTAATGCCCTAACACCTGCACCTAGGGCAAGAGATTATCAGCAGGAAGTAGCTAAATTAATTGACGTGACCACCTGTATCGGTTGTAAAGCTTGTCAGGTAGCTTGTAGCGAATGGAATGATCTGCGAGCAGAAGTAGGAAATACCGTCGGCGTTTATGATAATCCAGCTGACTTAGAACCAAAAGCATGGACCGTAATGCGTTATTCAGAAGTTGAAATCAATGGCAAATTCGAATGGCTTATACGTAAAGATGGTTGTATGCATTGTGCAGATCCTGGTTGCTTAAAAGCGTGCCCATCTGAAGGAGCAATCATTCAATATGCTAATGGGATTGTCGATTTCCAATCAGAACACTGTATTGGATGTGGTTATTGCGTCGCAGGATGTCCATTTAATATTCCACGTGTTAGCAAAGAAGATAACCACTCTTATAAATGCACATTATGTGTTGATCGAGTTGCTGTTGGTCAAGAACCTGCTTGCGTAAAAACCTGCCCTACTGGAGCAATTCATTTTGGCACCAAACAAGATATGATTCGCCATGCCGAACACCGAATTGTTGATTTAAAAAAACGTGGATTTGAAAACGCAGGACTCTACAATCCAGAAGGTGTCGGCGGTACTCATGTTATGTATGTACTACATCATGCTGATCAACCTGAACTTTACCATGGATTACCTAAAGATCCTCAAATTAGCGAAATCGTTAAATTCTGGAAAGGCGCATGGAAACCACTATCAGCTGCTGCTTTTGTTGCAACTTTTGGCGGATTACTCTTCCACTACATGGGGGTAGGTGCAGTTGAAGTCGATGAAGAAGATATTGAACACGAAAAAGAAGCGGACAAACAAGCAAGAAAACGTTTAGGACTACCTATTTTAGGTCGAAAAAATAGTCCTAATTCAACACAATCGGAGGCTCGTCATGAATAAGAAAGGAATGATATTAAGAACACCACTTATTGTACGCTTCTGTCATTGGTGTATGGTCTGTTTGTTTATATTAACCGCGTTATCAGGTTTATCTTTATTTTTTCCATCAATCAAGTTATTTGGATTATTTCTTGGCACACCACAATTGGTGAGAGCTTTACACCCTATAATTGGTTGTGTGGTATTCATTTTATTAATGTTCATGTTTATCAAATTAGCTCATCACAATATTCCAAATAAAAATGACCTTTTATGGATTAAAAACTTTAAAAACGTGATTATGGGAAAAGAAGAAGGTATCCCAATTGGTAAATATAATGTTGGCCAAAAGTTTTTATTCTGGTGCATTATGAGCTTAATCTTTGTGCTATTCGTTACGGGCTTGATAATGTGGCGCCGATATGTATCTGATTATTTTCCTATTCAAATAGTCCGAATCGCAATATTTTTCCACTCTTTTGCTGCTATTTGTCTTATTTTACTGGCTATTGGTCATGCTTATATGGCAATTTGGGTTAAAGGGTCTATAAAAGGAATGATAACTGGATATGTATCACGAGCGTGGGCATTTAAAAACCACTCCTCATGGTACGAAGAAGAAATGAAAAAAGTCTATCAGCAAGAACTTAAAGATAATCAAAAGAACGATATTGAGCCATCATCTCAAACAGAACAAAAACCTGCTTTATAAGAATAATTAATCTCCGCTGATATAAATCAGCGGAATTCTTAGCCTATTAGATTAATGATGGAAAAAATAACAAAATTGGTAATCAAGAATGAGTATAAAAATCATCCCACGAGAGCAGCTTGAACAACAAAACACCGTAATTAGACAGATTCCCTTACTCTTTTATCCATCACCGAAAACACTTTATATTCATCGCGCTGAGCGTTTAAAAACGCTAGCACGAAACAATTCTTTAAGCGATTATTTAAATTTCTGCGCTAAGATTGTCGAGCAACAGGCTATTTTAATCAAAAAACCTATTGATATCTCTCCATCACTTAATAATCATTTTCCGCCATTAAGTTTGGAAAACTTACCATTAAATGATATTTGGCAAGATTATTTATTAACATTATTAAATTCATTTTCAAATACAACCTATCAAATTCAATCTGTTATTGAACAATTAAAACAAAACGATTCTAATCAACTTCAAGAGAAAGCACTCAACTTACTCAATGGTAAATTTACTTTGGTTGACGGTAATGAATCCATATTTATTTGGTCAGCTTTATCAGTCTATTATTGCCAACTAGCTAGTCAAATTAAAGGCAAAGCCGTCGCTGAAAATACCAATGAAAGCTGGCTATGCCCAGTGTGTAATAGTATGCCAGCTGCGAGTATTATTCAGCTTGGTGCAAATAATGGATTAAGATACCTTCATTGTAGCTTATGTGAAAGCGAATGGTATGTACCACGAGTGAAATGTACTTGTTGTGATAATATGCAAGATATTCAATACTTCTCTTTGGATAAAGAATTAGCTGCAATAAAAACCGAGTGCTGTGATGCTTGCCATAGCTATTTGAAAATCTTAGACCAAGATAAAGATCCTCATATCGAAATCATTGCTGATGATATTGCCTCATTAATATTGGATATCAAGACTGAAGAAGAAGGATTTGCAAAAAGTGGGTTAAATCCTTTTGTCTTTGCCCAATAAGAAATTACAAAAGTTAAAAATATTACTTAACATTTTGTAATATTGAGATTAGAATCATATCACTGTACTAGTTTACGAGTTCTTTATGATGAAACGCGCTATAATTTTAATATTGATGTTAGTAATTACGCCATTTTTCTGTTTGGCTAATGCGGTAAAAAATGTTGCGATAACAGCAATTGTTGAACACCCTTCATTAGACCAAATCCGTGATGGAGTAAAAGATGAGTTAACAGCAAATGGATTTAAGTTAAACGATAATTTAAATGTCCAATATCGAAGTGCCCAAGGTAGTAGTGCAACAGCCGCACAAATTGCCAGACAGTTCGTTGCAGCTAAACCAGACGTCATCGTTGCAATTGCAACACCAAGTGCTCAAGCAACAGTTGCCGCAACTAAACAAATACCCGTTGTTTTTGCAGGAATTACTGATCCAATTGCAGCAAAATTAATTAAAAATTGGAATCCCTCTCATAACAATGTCACTGGCGTTTCAGACTATCAAGAAATAGGCCCTCAAATTGAATTTATGAAAAAAGTTGTGCCTAATGTAAAATCTGTTGGTTATATTTATAGTCCTAGCGAAATTAATTCCACTGTAGTGTTAAAAAATCTTCAAAATGAACTTAGCCAACAAAATATTTCATTGGTGGCGGTACCTGCCCAACGTACAGCGGATATTTCAACAGCAGCCAATACATTGAAAGGAAAAGTTGATCTGATCTACACCACAACAGATAACAACGTTGTTTCAGCTTATGAATCATTAGTTAAATTTGCCAATGAAAATAAAATCCCACTGTTAGCATCGTTTCCTGATGCCATTGAGCGAGGAGCTGTTGCTGCTTATGGAATGAGCTATTACGATGTAGGTCGTCAATCAGGTAAGCTGGTGGTAAGAGTTTTAAATGGAGAAGATCCTGGCAATATTAAACCCGAAATCGGACAAACATTACGCCTTGTAGTCAATACTGATGCAGCCAAAAAACAAGGAATCTCTTTACCTCCTGACGTTATCGAGTCTGCCTATAAAGTTATTGGTCAAAAATAAAATCATATATCTAAATAAAATCAATTCTTTGTCCATTTTAATGGGCAAAGAATGTTCAAAAACCCCGTTCCTCACCGCAAAATTTTTTAAAGTATTATTGATAAGCCTATTTTATTCATAATTCCCTGCAATAAAGTGTATTAAAATATTTACACATATACTTTTCATTAAATCTAGAAAATTATCTGTTTTTGCTTTATAGTAAACGTATATTTAGGTTGGTTGTAAAATAAATATTACAGGAGCACCACATGCGGAATTTAATCATCAAGCTTTTTATGTTACTTAGTTTGTCTGTAGTAACATTTTTTTCATTAGCAGATAATAAATCTGAGCAAAAATATGTCGCGATAACAGCAATTGTAGAACATCCTGCATTAGATAATGTTCGCAAAGGTGTTGAAGATGAATTAAAAGATAATGGCTATATTGTTGGTCAAAATTTAAAATTACAGTTTGCTAGTGCTCAAGGTAGTAGCGCTAATGCTGCCCAAATAGCAAAACAATTTGTTGCTAATAAGCCCAATGTTATCGTTGGTATTGCAACACCTAGCACCCAAGCTTTAGTGGCAACAACCAAAACGATTCCTATTGTATTCACTGCTGTCACTGATCCCGTTGCTGCTAAATTAACACCTAGTTGGGAAGCTTCTAAAACCAATGTAACTGGTGTATCAGATGCATTATCTTTAGAATCACAAATCGATATGATGTTAAAAATTAAACCTGATGCAAAAAATATTGGTTATGTTTATAGCCCAAGTGAAGTAAATTCCACAATTGTGCTTAAAGAATTACAAGTTGCACTTGGAAAACGCGGCATGAAAATTATTGCTGCACCAGCACAACGAACATCTGATATTTCAACCGCCGCAATAAGTTTAAAAGGAAAAGTTGATCTGATCTACACAACAACCGATAATAACGTCGTTTCAGCTTATGAAGCATTAGCGAAGGTTGCCAATGAAAACAAAATTCCTCTTCTTGCATCAGATCCTGATTCAGCTGAACGAGGTGCAATTGCTGCTTTGGGAATGAGTTATTATGACCTTGGTCGCCAAGCAGGTAAAATTGTTATTCGAATTCTTAATGGTGAAAAACCAGGTGATATTCCACCACAAGTTGGTAACATCACACAATTAACTATTAATAAAAAGGCTGCTGAACGCCAAGGTGTCACTCTATCTGAAGAGGTTTTAAAATCAGCAGCAAAAATTGTTGAAAAATAATTTATTAAACCGTTTTAATAACTAAACCGCCTACTTTGGCGGTTACTTTTTTTAGTGGATATTTTCATGTCATTTGAATTTTTATTAGGCTCAGTTGGAATAGGACTTATTTACGCATTAGTTAGCTTAGGCGTGTTTATATCGTTTCGACTACTTGACTTCCCCGATCTAACCGCTGATGCGAGTTTTCCACTTGGCGGGGCAGTATGTGGTTTGTGTATGTATGTCGGTATTGATCCATGGATTGCAACTTTTCTAGGTATGTTTGCAGGTTGTATTGCCGGTGCAATGACTGGACTGTTATATGTTAAACTTAACATATTACAATTACTATCAAGTATTATCGTGATGATAGGCCTTTATTCAATTAATCTAAGAATTTTAGGATTAGGACCTTATCTCATGGATGAAACACCAAGAATGGCTGGTTCGCCTAATCTATCTTTACTCGATGCAAAAACTATTTTCTCTCCATTTATTAATGAAGATTATAGTAATCAATATTTAGTGCAACCACTTATGGTTTTAGCTTTTGTTGTTGTATTTTGGTTGCTACTTAACCTATTTTTAAATACCCAAATCGGATTGGCTTTAAGAGCGACTGGTACTAACCAACGAATGGCTAAATCCCAAGGAATTCCAACAGGTGGTATCACTATTTTAGGTATGGCAATTTCAAACGGATTAATCGCACTTGGTGGTTCATTATTTGTTCAAACTCAAGGCGGTGCTGACATTACTATTGGGGTGGGGACTATTGTTATCGGCCTTGCATCAATCATTATAGGTGAAAGTATTTTCCCAACAAAACGCATTTGGGCGGTTATGATTGCTGTTATTTTCGGCGCTATCTTATACCGTTTATTTATTGCCTTTGCACTTAGCAATGAATTTTTACAAGAGATCGGTGTCGGTACAGAAGATTTAAATCTTATCACGGCAATATTGGTTGTTTTAGCTTTAGTCTTACCAAAACAACTGAAAAAATACTCAAAAAGAAGAGGGAAGTAAGCATGATCAATGTTGGGCAATTGCAATTGACGTTTAATCAAGGAACACCAATTGAAAATCATGTATTACGAGGTTTAAATCTCAATATCAGTGAAGGTGAGTTTGTTACTATAATCGGTAGTAATGGCGCAGGAAAGAGTTCTTTACTTAATGTGATTAGTGGTGATTTGATTGCTGATTCGGGACATGTGATTATTAATAATAAAGATGTGACTCGTTGGCCTGCTTGGAAAAGAGCCGGTATGGTTGCACGAGTATTCCAAGATCCTATGGTAGGAACATGTGAAAATCTTACTATCGAAGAAAACTTAGCGATTGCTTATAACAGAGGTAATAGTTTCACTTTACTACCAGCATTAAATCGCAAGCTGAGGGCCTTATTTAAAGAAAAACTAGCAACACTCAATTTAGGCCTTGAGAATCGCTTATCAGATATGATGGGATTATTATCAGGAGGACAAAGACAAGCAGTAAGTCTATTAATGTCGACATTACAACCATCTAAGATTTTATTACTTGATGAACACACTGCTGCACTTGATCCCAAAACAGCACAATTCGTTTTGGATCTCACTAATGAAATTGTTTTAAAAAATAAGTTAACCACAATGATGGTTACCCATTCAATGAAACAAGCTTTAGAATACGGCACAAGAACAGTCATGCTTCATCAAGGGCAAGTGGTGCTTGATGTTTCAGGGGAAAAGCGAGATAAATTAACCGTCAATGATTTATTAGAGATGTTCGAAAAAACTCGCGGTGAAAAAGTAACAGATGATGCCCTACTTTTAGGCTAATAATAAAAATTTAAAGCAATATTTATTTAATGAATATTGCTTTTTTCAATCTATTGTTCATTTATTCAATCTCCATTAACACAAAATCTAACACGCTTTTATCCCTCACTATTAATGGTTATTGATTTTGTGAGTATTCTCAAAATCCATATTTTATCTACCAAATTAACTTTGCGTTATTCATCCAATCATCCAATCATGAACTCATTAAACCCTTTAATTTTTAATTTAATAATTTTGTTAATTTAGATGTATTTAGTATTTTGGAAAAGATTACCTTTTCCCCAAATTATCTTGTTACTAAAGATAATATGAAAGAAATTATGATGTTTTTAAGTTATAGGTAAGTAGCATTTAACGCATTAATTATTTAAAGGGAAGTGTTTTGTTCTATTCTTTGATTTTCGTTGATTATTAAGCTGCTAAAAATATCAGAGAGATATAGGAATTTATTTGCTCAATAGTATTAAAAATACTGATCCCTAAATGCAAAAAAGCCCAGCATTGCTGCTGGGCTTTCGCTCTAATTTAAAAGTCTGGCGGCACCCTACTCTCACATGGGTAATACCCACACTACCATCGGCACTACGGCGTTTCACTTCTGAGTTCGGCATGGGGTCAGGTGGGACCACCGCGCTATTACCGCCAGACATATTCTGTCTTCTCTTTTTCAACTGATGATGATTATCACATATCTTCACCAATCGCTCAATCCGGAACAAACTGTTTTATTAATCTTTAACCATCTTTCGATGATTTCTTAATCTCAACTTCGCGTATCCCAAAACAACTCCGAGTTGTAAGGTTAAGACTCTCGGTTCATTAGTATCAGTTAGCTCAATGTATCACTACACTTACACACCTGACCTATCTACGTCTTAGTCTCAAACGGACCTTACTGAATCTCTTCAGGGAAAACTCATCTCGAGGCTAGTTTCGTGCTTAGATGCTTTCAGCACTTATCTATTCCGCACGTAGCTACCGGGCAATGCAATTGGCATCACAACCCGAACACCAGCGGTGCGTTCACTTCGGTCCTCTCGTACTAGAAGCAAACCCTCTCAATTTTCCTACGCCCATGGCAGATAGGGACCGAACTGTCTCACGACGTTCTAAACCCAGCTCGCGTACCACTTTAAACGGCGAACAGCCGTACCCTTGGGACCTACTTCAGCCCCAGGATGTGATGAGCCGACATCGAGGTGCCAAACACCGCCGTCGATATGAACTCTTGGGCGGTATCAGCCTGTTATCCCCGGAGTACCTTTTATCCGTTGAGCGATGGCCCTTCCATTCAGAACCACCGGATCACTATGACCTACTTTCGTACCTGCTCGAGCCGTCACTCTCGCAGTCAAGCTAGCTTTTGCCATTGCACTAACCTCCTGATGTCCGACCAGGATTAGCTAACCTTCGTGCTCCTCCGTTACTCTTTGGGAGGAGACCGCCCCAGTCAAACTACCCACCAGACAGTGTCCCTTACCTCGATTCAGAAGTATAGGTTAGAACATCAAACATTAAAGGGTGGTATTTCAAGGATGACTCCATGCATACTGGCGTACACACTTCATAGTCTCCCACCTATCCTACACATTAAGGCTCAATGTTCACTGTCAAGCTATAGTAAAGGTTCACGGGGTCTTTCCGTCTTGCCACGGGTACACCGCATCTTCACGGCAATTTCAATTTCACTGAGTCTCGGGTGGAGACAGCCTGGCCATCATTACGCCATTCGTGCAGGTCGGAACTTACCCGACAAGGAATTTCGCTACCTTAGGACCGTTATAGTTACGGCCGCCGTTTACTGGGGCTTCGATCAAGAGCTTCTGCTTACGCATAACCCCATCAATTAACCTTCCAGCACCGGGCAGGCGTCACACCGTATACGTCCACTTTCGTGTTTGCACAGTGCTGTGTTTTTATTAAACAGTTGCAGCCAGCTGGTATCTTCGACTGATTTCACCTACATCCGCGTGGGACTTCAATTACCATCAGCGTGCCTTCTCCCGAAGTTACGGCACCATTTTGCCTAGTTCCTTCACCCGAGTTCTCTCAAGCGCCTGAGTATTCTCTACCTGACCACCTGTGTCGGTTTCGGGTACGATTAACTATAACCTGAAGCTTAGAGGATTTTCCTGGAAGCAGGGCATCAATTACTTCACTACCTTAGTAGCTCGTCATCACGCCTCAGGGTCTCAGTGACCGGATTTGCCTAATCACACCCCTACACGCTTAACCCACCATCCAATAGGTGGTAAACCTAGCCTTCTTCGTCCCCCCATCGCAGTTATAGCCAGTACGGGAATATTAACCCGTTTCCCATCAGATACGCCCTTCGGCCTCTCCTTAGGGGTCGACTCACCCTGCCCCGATTAACGTTGGACAGGAACCCTTGGTCTTCCGGCGAGCGGGCTTTTCACCCGCTTTATCGTTACTTATGTCAGCATTCGCACTTCTGATACCTCCAGCATGCCTCACAACACACCTTCTACGGCTTACAGAACGCTCCCCTACCCAATACACTTACGTGCACTGCCGCAGCTTCGGTGCATAGTTTTAGCCCCGTTACATCTTCCGCGCAGGCCGACTCGACTAGTGAGCTATTACGCTTTCTTTAAATGATGGCTGCTTCTAAGCCAACATCCTAGCTGTCTAAGCCTTCCCACTTCGTTTCCCACTTAACTATGACTTTGGGACCTTAGCTGGCGGTCTGGGTTGTTTCCCTCTTCACGACGAACGTTAGCACCCGCCGTGTGTCTCCCATGATTAAACTTGTCAGTATTCGGAGTTTGCATCGGGTTGGTAAGCCGGGATGGCCCCCTAGCCGAAACAGTGCTCTACCCCCAACAGTTATACATGAGGCGCTACCTAAATAGCTTTCGGGGAGAACCAGCTATCTCCCGGTTTGATTGGCCTTTCACCCCCAGCCACAGGTCATCCGCTAATTTTTCAACATTAGTCGGTTCGGTCCTCCAGTTAGTGTTAACCAACCTTCAACCTGCCCATGGCTAGATCACCGGGTTTCGGGTCTATACCCTGCAACTTAACGCACAGTTAATACTCGGTTTCCCTTCGGCTCCCCTATTCGGTTAACCTTGCTACAGAATATAAGTCGCTGACCCATTATACAAAAGGTACGCAGTCACACATACCCAACGGTACATGCTCCCACTGATTGTACGTACACGGTTTCAGGGTCTATTTCACTCCCCTCCCGGGGTTCTTTTCGCCTTTCCCTCACGGTACTGGTTCACTATCGGTCAATCAGGAGTATTTAGCCTTGGAGGATGGTCCCCCCATCTTCAGACAGGATATCACGTGTCCCGCCCTACTCTATAAGCTTCCACATAATGCATTTTCATGTACGGGACTTTCACCCTCTATCGTGCGACTTTCCAGACGCTTCCACTAATACATTATGCTACCCGCTTGGGCTACTCCCATTTCGCTCGCCGCTACTTTGGGAATCTCGGTTGATTTCTTTTCCTCGGGGTACTTAGATGTTTCAGTTCTCCCGGTTCGCCTCATCTGACTATGTATTCATCAGATGATAGTGCAGTCGCCTGCACTGGGTTTCCCCATTCGGACATCAACGGCTATAGCGCCTTTTATCGGCTCACCGTCGCTTTTCGCAGATTAACACGTCCTTCATCGCCTCTGATTGCCTAGGCATCCACCGTGTACGCTTAATTTCTTAACCTTACAACTCACAGTTGTCTTGGTTTTAATTACGCTTTTTCTCTTTTCTACTTCATCACATCCATACTTTCATACAAATGCTTTCCGTAAAAACGAGAACTCGTTTCTTTCAGCTTGTTCCTAATTGTTAAAGAGCTTTATCTTTCTATTCATTCGAATATCAAATAAATACAAAAATAATTTTAT
>NZ_LZGP01000001.1:0-55614 GCF_001690445.1 Gilliamella sp. wkB195 | reverse complement strand
CATGCATTGACATCACAGACAACTAGGAATGCGATACAGGGTAGTGTACCTTATCTGACTTTCGACGGTGGTCGTACTCGTGCAGTTGATGCTAACGGTCTGCTTGGGATTACACTATCTAACGGAACTAATTACACGCCTTCTACCAATTTATCATCTACAACCCCAATCGTCTTGCCGGTTGAGGGGCAGAGTTTTGCTGATATTCGTATGTTCGTTCCTACTGATACTAATTCAGTCGATTTAAGTACTCTTATCGGTCCTCCTAATAATTATTGGGGGGATGATGATGGTGATTCAGACGTTACTGCTACAGGTTCTTTAAGTTTATCTATCGTCGATAAAAACGGTCAAACGGTATCACGTAATTCCGTGTTAACAATTTGTAACGCACCTTATAGGATTAAGTTATCCAGTACTAACGGTACATTATCAACTCGTTATGGCGTTCCTAATCGTAGTGATTTCAGTGCCCGTAGTGAGACTTATTACGTCAATCCAAAGGCTTCGCCTGTGGTTTGTTTCGTCAGACCTAATTTAATGTATGGTAAGCTTGGTGATGATCCTTATGACCCATCTTGGGATTTTGCTGGCCCAGCTTCGATGTGGGACCCTGATAGGGGGTTTCTCACTCAAAAAACAGACCCTCTCTATTACGGTCAAAACTTTCCTACTACAGGTCTTAATGGATTGTACTTTGATTTAGATATTAGTGGTAGTAGTCAGCCATTGTCTTGGTCTCCTGTTTCTCTGGGTGGTATCACAGTCACAATGTCTAATTCTACTGCTACAAGCGTTCGCGTTACTTTAACTGGTCCTTATGCTACCATATCCCAGCATTGGTCAAACAATCCTGGTCCTATTTCTAAACCTACTTTGCCTCAGACCTTCGAGTTGGTCGGTCGTGATACTAATGGTACTCCTGTTGTTAAATATGGTTTTACTTTGAAGCAGTGGTTCGTCAACCGAGGTACTATATCTGACACTTATTCTAATACATTATCTTGGTGTAATCGTATTGGTTATCGAATGCCTAGCGTAAGGGATTTAACCAACGCGGTTCGTACAGAATCTCCTGCTATCTCTGGCGCCACCCCTTCCTCACGGGATAATCATTATATGCGTCATATAGGTTCTGGTTTTTTCACTGAGTGGGGTCGTATGCTTGATTATACAACCATTGGCCTCACCAACAATCGGCTCTGGACTAGTGACCGGAATGGTAGTAACCAGTTTATCGTGTACACATACAACGGTATCGTGGGTTGGGCCTACGACAACGACTACGACTACAGCTACGGCCTTTGCTCCCATCCTTAGTTTTTATTTCTTCGTCCTTAATCCTTAGGCTGGGGGGGGGAGTGATAAAAAATAGTATTAGGTGATTAAAAGTAAGCTGACTCAAGGAGTCAACGTCGTTTAGCCATAAAAAGCGATTTTGCGGCTAAGCGGCGTTTGAATTACCCGCCTCGGCGGGTTTATTTTTGAGGTTTTTTATCGCAAAAAAGTTGAGGAGTGCGGTTTTTGAGGTTTTAAATTTTACTTAAAAAATTATTCAAATATCAAACTCACTAAATTTCTAATTCAAAGCCCTAAAATAAAATTTTCAAGGATCAATTGTTCTAATTTTAAAAATTTGTAATTGCGACATATTCAATTAAAACATTGGTTAACAAATTATAACTTAGATCCTTTTTAGAACATATTTACAATAGTTAACCCAATTGAGCGAAAAAAAGTGTTGCATCGTGTTTTTCCAATCACTATACTTTTTACACGGTTTTAGCTACAAGGCTAAAATTTGATATAAAAGTATAAAATTGTAAATAAATCAAAAAATTAATTGACAAGGTAGTCTAAAATGCATTATAATTTTCAACAGGCAACAGGCAACAGGCAACATGGCCAACCTATCTTTTAAATTCGTCTAAGTCCAACTCCCAGTTTAAATTTTTCACTGAAACTTATTTTTCCACGCAATCAAGTGAAATTCTGCGAATTTTCGCGCGATCGCTTCCGCGATCCTCTTCTCGATCTTTTTTCCGATCCTTTTTCCGGTCGTTTTCCGGATCCTCTTTCAGATCCTGTTTTCGATCATTTCCCAAATTATCCCGGCAAATTGTTTTTTTCGTGGTCTTTTTCCTTCCTTTTTCGGGGCACGCATTGACATCACAGACAACTAGGAATGTGATACAGGGTACTGCACCTTATCTGACTTTCGACGGTGGTCGTACTCGTGTGGTTGATGCTAACGGTCTGCTTGGGATTACGTTATCTGATGGTACGCAATATATGCCATCAACCAATCTTTCATATATAACCCCAATCTCCTTGCCGGTTGCGGGTCAGAGTTTTGCTGATATAAGTATGTTGGTCCCAACTAATACTAATTCAGTCGATTTAAGTACACTTATCGGTCCTCCTAATAATTATTGGGGTGATGATGATGGTGATTCTGGTGTTACTGCTACAGGTCGTTTAAGTTTATCTATCGTCGATAAAAACAATCAAGCTGTATCACGTAGTACCGTGCCAGAGATTTGTAAGGCACCTTATAAGGTTACCTTATCTAGTACTAACGGTACATTATCCACACGTTATGGGGTTCCTAATCATAGTGATTTCCGTGCTAGTTATGTGACTTATTATGTTAATCCTAAGGCTTCGCCTGTGGTTTGTTTTGCCACTCCTAGTTTGAGTTGGGGTTCAGATAATTATGCTGGCCCAGCTTCGATGTGGGCCCCTGCTAATGGTTTTATTCCTCAGTCAACTGGCCCATCCTCTTACGGTAGAAACTTTCCTACTACTGGCGCTAACAAACTGTACTTTGATTTACTCATTAGTGGTGTTAGTCAGCCATTGTTTTGGTCTCCAGTTTCTCTGGGTGGTATCACCGTCACAATGTCTAATCCTACAGCTACAAGCGTACGTGTTACTTTAACTGGTCCTTACGCTACTCAATCCCAGCATAATTCATCCAGTCCTATTTCTATTTCTATTTCTAAACCTACTTTGCCTCAGACCTTCGAGTTGGTCGGTCGTGATAATAATGGTACTTCTGTTGTTAAATATGGTTTTACTTTGAAGCAGTGGTTCGTCAACCGAGGTTCTAAAAAGGACAGGTATCCTCAAACCTTATCTTGGTGTAATAGTATTGGTTATCGGATGCCTCGCGTAAGGGATTTAACCAATGCATCTTGTCCGCCTGGCTCCTATTATGATTCTAGGTGTCGTGGTTCAGTCGGGGCCAGCCCTTCCTCGCCTAATAATCTTTACACGCGTCATATAGGTTCTGGCTTTTTCTCGGAGTGGGGCACAATGGATTATTATTCAGGCGCTGGCTTCAACAGCGGTTGGCACTGGACTAGTGAACCGTTTGGTAGTAAACAGTTTACCGTGGACTCACAATACGGTTACGTGCATGGGACCTACACCAACAACAACTACTACGGACTATGCTCCCATCCTTAGTATTTATTTCTTCGTCCTTAATCCTTAGACTGGGGGTGGGGGGTGATAAAAAATAGTATTAGGTGATTAAAAGCAAGCTGACTCAACGAGTCAACGTCGTTTAGCCATAAAAAGCGATTTTGGGGCTAAGCGACGTTTGAATTACCCGCCTCGGCGGGTTTATTTTTGAGGTTTTTTATCGCAAAAAAGTTGAGGAGTGGGGTTTTTGAGGTTTTAAATTTTACTTAAAAAATTATTCAAATATCAAACTCACTAAATTTCTAATTCAAAGCCCTAAAATAAAATTTTCAAGGATCAATTGTTCTAATTTTAAAGATTTATAATTGCGATATATTTAATTAAAACAATAGTTAACCAATTATAAACTAGATCCTTTTTAGAACCTATTTACAAAAGTTAACGCAAATGAGCGAAAAAAAGTGTTGCATCGTGTTTTTCCAATCACTATACTTTTTACACGGTTTTAGCTACAAGGCTAAAATTTGATATAAAAGTATAAAATTGTAAATAAATCAAAAAATTACTTGACAAGGTAGTCTAAAATGCATTATAATTTTCAACAGGCAACAGGCAACAGGCAACCTGGCCAACCTATCTTTTAAATTCGTCTAAGTCTAGCACCCAGTTTAATTTTTTCACTGAAACTTATTTTTCCACGCAATCAAGTGAAATTCTGCGAATTTTCGCGCAATCGCTTCCGCGATCCTTTTCTCGATCGTTTAGCGGATCCTCTTTTCGCACCTTCGATTTTTCTAAATTATCCCGGCAGATTGTTTTTTTCGTGGCGTTTTTCCTTCCTTTTTCGGGCCACGCATTAACTTCACAGACAACTAAGAATGCGATACAGGGTAGTGCACCGTATTTGACTTTCGATGGTGGTCGTACTCGTGTTGTTAATACAAACGGTCTGCTTAGGATTACGTTGTCTGACGGAACTAAGTACACGCCTTCAACCAATACTTCATCTTCTTCAAGACCTATCGTCTTGCCGGTTGCAGGTCAGAGTTTTGCTGATATCCGTATGTTGGTTCCTACTGATACTAATTCAGTCACTTTGAGTTCTCTTATCGGTCCGCCTTATAATTATTGGGGGGATGATGATGGTGATGCTAACGTTACAGCTACAGGTTCTTTAAGTTTATCTATCGTTGATAAATACAATCAAGCAGTATCACGTAGTACCGTTCCAACAATTTGTAAGGCACCTTATAAGGTTACGTTATCCAGTACTAACGGTACATTATCCTCTCGTTACGGTTTTCCTAATCGTAGTGATTTTAGTGAAAGTAATGTGACTTATTACGTCAATCCTAAGGCTGAGCCGGTGGTTTGTTTTGCAAGACCGAATATGTACTATGGTAGGGGTCATGAAGCTGGTCCTTCTTGGATGTGGGACCCTGCTAATGGTTTTCTCACTCAAAAAACAGACCCATCACTTTACGGTCAAAACTTTCCTACAACTGGCGCTAACAAACTGTACTTTGATTTACTTATTAGTGGTGTTAGTCAGCCATTGTCTTGGTCTCGAGTTTCTCGGGGTGGTATCACAGTCACAATGTCTAATCCTACTGCTACAAGCGTACGCGTTACTTTAACTGGTCCTTATGCTGGTCGTATTTCTACTCCATCTTTGCCTCAGACATTCGAGTTGGTCGGTCGTGATAATAATCGTACTCCTGTTGTTAAATATGGTTTTACTTTGAAGCGGTGGTTCGTCAACCGTCTTAATGTGTCTAGTACCACTTATCCTCGTACTTTATCTTGGTGTAATAGTATTGGTTATCGAGTACCTCGCGTAAAGGATTTAACCAATGCATCTTGTCCGCCAGGCTCCTATAACGATTTATCCTGTAGGGGTTCAGTCGGCGCCGCCCCTTCCTCACCTGATAATCATTACCAACGTAGAATTGATTCAGGCTTTTTCACTGAGTGGGGTTCTATGGGAGGATACTCTGGCACTGACTTCGACAGCCAAATGTACTGGACTAGTGATCTGGCTAGTGCCCCGGCTGGTAGCGCCCAGTTTGTCGTGCACTCATCCGAAGGTGAAGTGTCTTGGATTTACCCCAACACCAACCACATCTACATGCTTTGTGCCTATCCTTAGTTCTTATTTCTTCGTTCTTAATCCTTAGTCCGGGGGTGGGGGTGATAAAGAAATAGTGTGAAGTCATTAAAAGTAAGCTGACTCAACGAGTCAACGTCGTTAGCCATAAAAAAAGCGATTTTGTGGCTAAGCGACAAAAATGCTGGGCACCGAGGTGGTGGTTAAAAATATTGATATTAAAGGAGTAATATAAAATGAATATTGAAGATAAAATAGCGTTAAGTAAAAGTCCGGTTCAGTTTATTGCCGAAGGTAATTTTTTAAAGCTTTATAATCAATCATTATATGTGGTTCAGCAATTATTGGGTTTTAACTTAAAGGTAACTTATCGAAAAAAAGTTGAGGAGTGGGGTTTTTAACCTTATTTTTTATTAAAAATCAAAAATTAACCTTTATTCATTGCTTCTTAAGGTTTTGTTAATCTGTTTTTGTTAGTTTAGTGACACTTCTATTTGTGATTAATGAGGCAAAAGTTGGATAGGAATTTTAGTTGGCGTTCGTTGGTTTATGCGATTTTGTATTTCTGTTACTTTTCTTGTGCTTTGCAACTTTATATTGCGCTGTCAGGTCATGCTAATTTTATTGGGCTTCGCGATTCGATCATTTATAGTATGATTTGGTTGATTCCAGTCCTATTTTTTCCTCATTTTACCAAAAAATATGCAACCATTTATGGCATTATTGTCGGTGGGTTGTCGCTGATTTCTATTGGTTATTTTACGATATATCGACAAGAGTTTTCGCAGAGCGTTTTTTTTGTGATGGCGGAGTCGAACTATAATGAGTCACATGAATTTATTTCCCAGTACCTTAGTATTAAGCTCGTCGCCGTGCTGTTGATTTATATTTTGGTTGGGGTGTTTTTGTGGTTTAAGGTTAAACCGTTTTATGTCAAAAATATGACTAAATGGGTGGTGTCGATAATCATTGTGGTTTATGCGTTGATGCCATTGTTTATTAGTGTGGCGATTAAGAAGACTTCGTTTGAGCGCGCTACCCAGCATCTGTTAAGTCGGATGGAAACGACGGTTCCATGGCAATTGCTCAGTAGTTATATTGCTTATCGTTCTCAGCTTTCTAATATGGAAAAAATCTTAAATCATTTAGAAACCTTACCTGAATTCAAAAATTTAACTGATGCCAATGGTAATACACCAAGAACGTTAGTGCTGGTGATTGGTGAGTCAACGACTCGTAGCCGTATGGGCATTTATGGTTATGACCGTGATACGACGCCGTTAATCGAGCAATTTAAAAAAGATAACCCTGATTTTCTTGCTTTTAATGATGTTGTTTCATCAAGACCTTATACGATTGAGATTTTGCAACAAGCGCTAACTTTGGCCGATGAGCAACATCCTGATTTATATCTTTCTAAGCCATCTTTAATTCATTTGATGAAACAGGCCGGCTATAAGACTTTTTGGATTACCAATCAACAAACGATGACTAAGCGCAATACGATGTTGACGATGTTCTCTAAGCAAGCTGATGAGCAGTTTTATATGAATAATGATCGTAACCAGAGTTCCAGACAATATGATTCGTCGGTTTTTGAGCCGTTTAAGAATGTGCTAAATGATCCTACTGAAAAGAAATTTATTGTTATTCATCTGCTCGGTACGCATATGAAATATGAGCTGCGCTATCCGGAAGGTGAGGAGTATCAGCGTTTTAAAGATAAGACTGGCGTAAATTTTGATTTGGATAACGATAAGTTAAAAGTTTATAACAGTTATGATAATGCGGTCGCGTTTAATGATTTTGTTACCACTGAGCTGTTTAAGCTATTTAAGAATAGTGATCCAAATGGTTTTATTTTGTATTTTTCCGATCATGGTGAGGAAGTTTATCAAACGGCTCCACATGATGTTTTAGGGCGTAATGAGAAGGCGCCAACTAAAGCTATGTATACGGTTCCTTTTATGCTTTGGCAATCACCTAAGTGGTTAGTGAGTCATCCTAATAATCATTTTGAGTCTTATGTGAATCGAAAATTTAGTACTCAGGATTTGATTCATACTTGGTCTGATTTGGCTGGGTTAAGCTTCGATGATTATCAACCCGAAAAAAGTATTGTGAATGAAAAATTTGCACAGCCAACTCGATGGATTGGTGATCCTCATGGTAAAGAGGGGTTAACCGATTTCGATCAGCTCGCTAAATAGTGATTTACAGATAAAGTAAAGGTATGGTATTGTATATTTATACAGTTATTTTCTATATACTAATACCTTCATTATGCGAAAAATTATTCATGTCGATATGGATTGTTTTTATGCAGCTGTCGAAATGCGAGATAATCCACGTTATCGCAATGTGCCGATCGCCGTAGGTGGCGATCCACGTAAGCGTGGTGTGGTGGCAACTGCGAATTATATTGCTCGTCAATATGGTGTGCATAGTGCGATGTCAATGGCACAGGCAATTAAGCTGTGCCCTAATATCAAGGTCATTCCTGGTCGTCATGCCGTCTATAAAGAGGTTTCCAATCAAATCCATCAAATATTTAAGCGTTATACTCAAGCCATTGAGACGCTTTCGCTTGATGAGGCTTATTTGGATGTGACGGATTGTAAGCTTTGTCATGGTTCTGCTACGTTAATCGCCCAAGATATTCGACAAGCAATCTATAAAGAACTTGAGTTAACCGCGTCAGCAGGTGTGGCTCCACTTAAGTTTTTAGCTAAAATCGCATCTGATATGAATAAGCCAAATGGGCAATATGTGATTACACCCGATCAGGTTGAAGGATTTATTGAGCAACTTCCACTGAAGAAGATCCCCGGTGTGGGTAAAGTGACCGAGAAGAAGCTAGCAGAGTTGGGGCTTTATACCTGTAAAGATGTGGTTAATTATGATTTGACTAAGTTACTTAATCAGTTTGGTAAGTTTGGACGTATTTTATATGAACGTTGCCAAGGGATTGATGAACGCGAAGTCTGTAATGATAGGCAACGCAAGTCAGTTGGGGTAGAGCGCACGTTGGTTGATGATATTCACAGTTGGGATGAGTGTTTAGCGCAATTTGATCCGCTATTTGAGGAGTTGGAGAAGCGTTTAAGCAAAGTTCGCTCGGATCTCTCTATTGCTCGCCAAGGTGTGAAATTTAAGTTTGATGATTTTCAGCTTACAACTCAAGAGCATGTTTGGTCTAAGTTGGATAAAGCTGATTTGATTGAACAAGCTCATAAAGTTTGGCTAGAAAGGCGCAATGATCGGGGTGTTAGGTTAATTGGTTTTCATGTGACGTTGATTGATCCACAAGTTGAAAAGCAACTTATTTTTAAGTTTTGATTGATGATGTGTTGATTAGATGAGATGGGTTAAAGGATCTGATTTTAATTCGCAAATCAGATCCTTTATATTATTAAATGATTATTTTAAGCTTTGACCATTGGTCTTAATCACATTTTTATACCATTCGAATGACTCTTTTTTATAGCGTTTCATGCTTCCGTTACCTTCGTTGTCACGATCAACATAAATCACGCCATAACGTTTTTTCATTTCGCCAGTGGTGAATGAAACGACGTCGATAATCCCCCAAGCGGTATAACCAATCACATCAACACCGTCGTAATCCATCGCTTTTTGCATCGCTTTAATATGCGCGCCGAGGTATTCGATTCGTGGTTTATCGTGAATTTGGTTGTCGTGCTCAAGTTCATCAATCGCCCCAAAACCATTTTCAACAATAAATAGTGGTAGTTGATAACGATCGTATAAGCGATTAAGTGTGTAACGTAATCCTTCTGGGTCGATCGGCCAACCCCAGTCACTGCTTTTAATGTATGGATTTTCAACTGCATTTGGTAATGCACCATTGACGATGTTGTCACGGTTGTCGTTTTTAACATCCGCTTTTACGACCGTTGACATGTAGTAACTAAAGCCGATGTAATCAACCGTACCTTGTTTTAAACAAGCTAAGTCTTCTTCTGTAATATCAAGTTTGTAGCCTTCGCGTTCAAACTCTTTTAATGCGTATGATGGATAATATCCACGAACATGTACATCAGGGAAGAAGAAGCGTTGATGCATAGCAATTTCTGATGCCATCATGTCTTCAGGGTTACATGAGTATGGGTAAATTGGCACGTGAGAAATCATACAACCAATTTCAAAGTTAGGATTGATTTTTTTACCAGCAATAACCGCTTTAGCACTGGCTAATAATTCGTAATGCGCAACTTGGTAAAGCACTTCTTGTGGATTTTCACCTGGTTTAACTTGTACACCTGAGTTGGTCCAGAAGAAGATTGGGTTACTGGTGTCCATTTGGTTGTTGATTTCGTTAAAAGTCATCCAATATTTAACTTTGTTTTTATAACGTTCAAAACAACTTATAGCAAAACGTTCAAAAAACTCTACGGTTTTACGATTACGAAAACCACCATATTGACGAGCAATGTGTAATGGAATTTCAAAATGTGAAAGGGTAATAACCGGTTCAATTCCATTTGCAATGAGTTCATCAAATATGTCATCGTAAAATTGTAGGCCTGCTTCATTTGGCTCTAGCTCATCGCCTTTAGGGAAAATTCGAGTCCAAGCAATTGAAGTACGGAGGCATTTTAGTCCAAGTTCAGCAAATAATTTGATGTCTTCTTTATAATGATGATAGAAATCAATTGCTGTGTGATTTGGGTAAAATTTGCCTGCTTCGATATCTTGAGTGATTTGTCTTGCAACACCATGTGCGCCAGCGGTCATGACATCAACCACGCTTGGTCCTTTGCCCCCTTCATTCCAGCCGCCTTCGAATTGGTGAGCGGCTAATGCACCGCCCCATAAAAATGGTTTTTTAGTCATTTTTGATTCCTTGTTATTGCTTAATTTCGAATATGATATCGTCAAGATTCACGTCTTTATTTTCAGTTAATGTGATCAATTGGTATTGATCTGTATTAACAATAATAATTGGTGTAATTAATGGATAACCTGCTTGTTTGACCGCTTGTGGATCAAAGCTGATTAGCAAATCACCTTTTTTAACTTGTTGCCCCATACTGATGTGATAACTAAATTCGTTATTAGTTAAATTAACGGTATCTATTCCAACGTGAATTAATAATTCTACGCCGTTATCTAGGACTAAACCGATAGCATGTTTTGAACTTTCAAATACCGCACTAACTACGCCATCAAATGGTGCATAAACATGGTTATCTGTTGGTTCGATAGCAATCCCTTCACCCATTAATTTTTGTGCAAAAGCAGGATCTGGCACTTCGCTTAGTGGTAATGCTTTACCGATCATTGGGCTAGTGATGTTAACTTTATCAAGAACGACTTTTGGGGTGTCGTTTTCAATTTTTTCATCACTTTGTGCTTTTTCATTAGTACCAAAAATTTGCATCAAAATAACTGGCCCAAATAGTGCTATTGCTGAACCCAGTGCTACGCCGATGATTGAACCATAATGTTCTGGATTAATTGCATTAACAATAGTTAGTGGTCCAGGTAATGCTGCATAGGTGTAGTAGTAAGGCGTAAAGATACCAGCGACCATCCCACCAATTGCAGCACAAATACAGCCATAAATAAATGGTGTTTTAAAGCGTAAGTTAATTCCATAAATAGCCGGTTCTGTGATACCAAATAGACCCGTGATAAATGCTGAGATTGATACACCTTTCATCTCTTTTGAGCGAGTTTTGAGGTAGAATCCTAAGGCTGCACCGACTTGTCCAATTACCGCGATAGTTTGGTAGGCTTGGAAAGAGTCCTTACCATATTGGTTAATGTTTTCGATAATAACTGGTGTAATACCCCAATGCACACCAAATATAACCAGAACTTGCCAAAATGCCCCGATAATTGCACCCGCGACCCAAGGCGCAAGGTTTACAATCCAGTTGTATCCGCTTGCAAGGTAGTGCGCTGCACCCGCTGTAATTGGTCCAATTACTAGTAAGGTTAATGGAACCATAATGACCAAGCAGATTAAAGGCATAACGAGTGGCTTAATAATGCTGTGTAAGCGAGGTTCTAAGAAACGTTCTAGATAAGAGAGTAACCAGACTAAAAATAGTGGTGGTAATACTGTTGACATATAGGTGGTTTCCGATAGCGGTAAACCAAATAGATCAAAAGTTCCCCCATTTTTTATTGATGCTGCAATTTCTGCCCATGTTGGTGATAGTAGCGCTGCACAACATGCAACTGCAATATAGATGTTGCAACGGAAATGTTGCGATGCAGTAATGGCAATAAAGATAGGTAAAAAGGTAAATGGCGCCCATGAGATAAAGCTAAATACTTGGCAAGTGCCAGTTTGTTCAAATTCTGGATAGGCAAGCTTAATTAAAATTAAGATCCCTTGTAATATCCCCGCACTAGCTAAAACATAAACGAATGGGGCAAAAACAGCTGACATTGTTGCGATAATACGATTTAACATACTACTTTTGCTATTTACATCAATTTTATTGTTTCCACTCATCAATTGAGTAAATGCATTATAGACTTTGTCAACATTGGTGCCGATAACAACTTGAATTTGTCCACCTTTTTCAACCACGGTGATAACACCAGGTAAACTGGCGATTTTCTCTTTCGCTTCTGCTGGAGTGGTTTGAGTAACAACACGCAAACGAGTTGCACAACGCGCGACAGAAACAATATTATTTTCGCCGCCTAACTCATTTAATATATCAACTGCTAATTTATTATAATCTCTAATTTTAGATGACATCAATTAAGCTCCTTTTAACAGGTAAGAGAGCATATCTTATCCTTAAATTGAAAATTGTTAATGACCAATTTTATTGTTTGTGATCTAGATCGCGTTTTCTAGCAATTTTGATTTATTTAATTAACGATAAGTATAGAATGTCAATCATTTATACCAATATCAAAGAACGATTAATGTTAAAATACCAAGATGTGGCAAAGAAAATTCAACAGTCGATTTACCAACAAAATCTGCCTAAAGATACACAATTGCCTAATATCGAAGGGTTAATTCAACGATATCAAGTTAGTCGTACCACCATTATCAAAGCACTTAATCGCCTTGAAAGGCACGGTGTGATCTATCAAATTCAAGGCAGTGGTATTTTTGTTAGGCAACCCAAAAAACGGGGTTATCTGAATTTTTTAGAGAGTCATGGTTTTAGTGTTGACCTAAATGATTTACCAGGCGCTTCACAAGTATTTAATGTTGACGTTATTCAGCCTAATGCCAAAGTAAAAGAGAACTTACAGTGTGAAGATGGTGAGGAAGTCTATTATATAAAACGATTACGTTTGGTTGAAGGCAAGGTTTATGGTTTTGAGCAATCTTATTATCGTAAAAAGATCATCTCTTACCTTAATCGGGAAATTGCCGAAAACTCAATTTTTAGTTACGTTAAAGAGATTTGTAAAATCAATATTGGTTTTTCTGATAAATATTTCAAAGCGATAAAATTAGATGAGGAGATCGCCCCTTATTTAGGATTAAAACCTGGCGATCCCGCTTTATGTGTTGAAGAGATTTTTTATACTACAGCAGGCGAACCTTTCGATTTTTCAAGAATTATTTATCATTACGACAATGCAAAATTCTATGTACAAAGTCATTCAAAATAGTCGAAGGTATTTCATTTAGTTAATAAAATAAATTACTAACTAAATGAAATTTTATCAATTTAACAGCTACTACTTTTGTTCAACTTTTTTAAGTGTTTCGAATGTACCTGATAAAGTTAATGTGACTTCATATTCTGGTGGGGTATTGATATCTACATCCATAGCATCATCAACACTTCTATCCATACCTAGATAACGTTTTTGACTTTTGGCGTTGTTAAATGATGAATATGATGTATCAAAATCTCTTGAGTCAAGTGAAAGTGTAATTGGTGCGCCTAGTACATACTGTTTATCCAGTAATCGTTCAACTTTAGCGCTCAATTTGTTTAGTAAAAGGGTTTCATGCTCGTTTAGCGCAGCTTGAATTGCTTCAGGTGAAACACTATAAGAGATGTTATTGTTGACTTGCATCTTTAATTCTTGCGCTTTAGCAATAATTTTACCAATAAGATCTAATTTATTTATTTTTATTTTTAGTGTGTTATTGACGAAATAGTGTTTTTCTTCAATTTCTTTAGCCTCCATTTCGCGTACCATATATTTTTTAATTGATACGTTCGTTAAGCCTATCTTTTTTAATTCGTTAGCGATATTGTTAAAGTCTTTGTACAGATCATCCTTTGCTCTACTTTCTCTATTACTGGTTGTAGCAATGGAGAATTCATAGTAGTTAGTCAAATTTTTATCGTCAATCTGATAAATGTTGTTTATACCATATTTATCAAGTATTTTATTAAGATTGATGAAGCTATCATTATTATCAATCGTTAATACAACATTAAGAATAGCTGCATAAGTGGTATTGTTTTTACTATCTGGTTTCGTCACAGTTCTAACACTGTTTTTGTAGTCGGTGGTAACTAAATTATCGTCGGTAATATTAAGTGTATTTAAATAAGTTTTTAACTTCTTCATTGTTTCGACATTAAGATTAGAAGCTTCCGTTGATGTCTCACCCTCTGTTTCTAAAGTTACATAAAATTCAACTGTATCGGGTTTTAATATAATGTTATCAGTAATTTTGGAGGTGATTTCTCCAACAGGGATAAGGTTCTTTCCATATTTTAATTGCTGTAGTTCTAAATAATTATTGCTAACGTTTAACGCATTATTTTGGGCGTGAGATGGAAAGATGGTACTCATATTCATTAATAGGATTAATAATAAGGTTTTTTTCATTTTATTTCCTTTATTCAGTCTAGTGAAATGGGCTAGTAAAGTAGGTTCAATGTAGAAAGATAAGATGATTATAATTAATATAATTGGAAAGTTGTAAAAAAATTGTAAAACTTTATGAATATAAAAAAGCGTCTTACGACGCTTTATTATTTTATTCCATATTCAGCACGATAGGCTTCGACTTGGGTGACTTGGTCTTTGCGTGATGGATCTTGGTAGAGGTATTGGATCAAATCATCTAAAGTAATAATTGAAATTACATCACAATGATAAGTCTGTTTGATTTCTTGAATAGCAGATAAATCACCTCGGCCTTTTTCTTGACGATCTAAGCAAATCAATACGCCAGCAAGTTTAGATTGATTGTCTTCCAAAATTCGCATTGATTCACGAATTGCTGTACCAGCGGTAATTACATCATCAACTAACATAACGCGTTGTTGATATATTGAACTACCTACTAGATTACCACCTTCACCATGGTCTTTCGCTTCCTTTCGGTTAAAGCAGTAAGGAACATCAACATTGTGGTGTTCAGATAGGGCAACCACTGTTGATGAAACGATTGGAATGCCTTTGTAGGCTGGACCAAAGATAACATCATATTGTAAATCTGCATCGATCAATGCAGCGGCATAAAAACGACCTAATAACGCTAAATCTTTACCGGTATTAAATAGTCCTGCATTAAAAAAGTAAGGGCTTTTTCGACCTGATTTTAAAGTAAACTCGCCAAATTTTAATGCTTGCCTATCTAAAGCAAATTCTATAAATTCACTTTTATATGATTTCATCGATCCTCTCCAATTAATCTTTTAAAGCTTGTTTTTGTGCTTCTGTAATAGTTTTTATGCCATTTTTTGCTAGTTCTAATAGGGTTAATAATTCTTCATGACTAAATGGTTCACCCTCGGCAGTGCCTTGAACTTCTATGATACGACCATCATCTGTCATAACGACATTCATATCGGTTTCAGCATTAGAATCTTCAATGTATTCTAAGTCGCATAGAGCTTCACCGTTTACAATGCCTACCGATACGGCAGCCACTAAAGATTTAATTGGATTTTCTTTGATTTTGCCATTAGAAATTAATGTGTTTATTGCATCAACGAGTGCAACACAAGCTCCGGTGATCGATGCAGTTCTTGTGCCACCATCGGCTTGAATAACGTCACAATCTAAGGTAATGGTGTACTCACCTAATAATTCAAGGTCAACCATCGCACGCAGTGAACGGGCAATTAGGCGTTGGATTTCCATTGTTCGGCCAGTTTGTTTGCCTTTTGCAGCTTCTCGTTGTGTTCTTGAATTTGTTGCGCGAGGTAACATGCCATATTCAGCAGTGATCCAACCTTGATTTTGACCTTTTAAAAAGCGGGGTACAGATTCATCAATTGTTGCATTACAAAGTACTTTGGTTTCACCAAATTCGACTAATACAGAACCTTCTGCATGCTTAGTGTAATGACGGGTTATTTTGATTGGGCGGACTTGTTCCGCAGATCGACCAGACGGGCGCATGCAATTCTCCAGCAGTTTATTTTATCTTCGAATTAATTTTTTAGGGGGACATCAACAAGAAAGCGTCGATGTTTAGCCTAAGCTAAGGGCACATTATACAGAATTTGTGATACAATGCACACTAAGTTTTTATAAATTTAGGAACCTATTATGATTTCTAGTATGACCGCGTATGCGAGAAAAGAGTTGAACCAATCATGGGGTAATGCGTCTTGGGAGTTGCGTTCGGTCAATCAACGCTACTTAGAAACCTATATTCGATTACCAGAACAGTTTCGCTCACTTGAGCCGATCGTTCGTGAGCGTCTTCGTGCTCGATTAACTCGCGGAAAGATTGAATGCAACTTACGCTTCGAACTTGATCCCGCTACTCAGAACCAAGAGTTATCATTAAATATTGAGCTGGCTAAACAGATATTAAATGCAGGTGATTGGATTAAACGGGAATACCAAACCGGTCCAATCAATCCGCTTGATGTGTTACGTTGGCCGGGAGTGATGTCGAGTAAAGAACAAAATTTAGATGCAATTTCGCAAGAAATTTTAGCTTTACTTGAAAAGACAATCGATGAATTTATCACTGTTCGTGAACGTGAAGGTAAAGCCCTAAGCGAATTAATTACTCAACGCTTAGACGCTATAACTATCGAAGTTAATAAAATTCGAGATTGGATGCCACAAATCTTAGATTGGCAGAAAGAGCGTTTAAAAAGTAAACTAGAAGAAGCCAATATTGAACTTGATAGCTCACGTCTTGAACAAGAAATTGTGATGGTTGCACAAAAAATTGATGTGGCTGAAGAGTTAGATCGATTAATGACTCATGTTAAAGAAACTTATGCAATCTTAAAGAAAAACGAAGCAGTAGGGCGCCGACTTGATTTTATGATGCAAGAATTTAATCGTGAATCAAATACCATCGCTTCAAAATCAATTAATGCGGATGTAACTGCAAGTGCGATTGAACTTAAAGTATTGATTGAGCAGATTCGAGAGCAAGTACAAAATATCGAGTAATTTAATGAGCAAGTATTATGGCATATTAGCTATTATCTCCGCTTCTTTATTATGGGGGACAACGGGCACAGCAGCAACGTTTTCCCCATCTTTATCCCCTTTATTTATTGGCGCTTTTGCTATGGGTATTGGTGGAATATTGCAGTGTGGTTTAGCAATATCTAACATTATCCAAGCACGTTCGTTATTAAGATTGCATTATCCTCTTTTAGTCGTTGGTGCTATAGCGGTTGCTATCTATCCTTTAGCTTTTTATTCTTCAATGCGGTTATCAGGAGTTAGTATCGGGACAGCCGTTTCGATAGGTTCAGCCCCAATTTTGTCAGCTATCATTGAATATTTAAGTCGTGATTTTCAATTTACGAGACAGTGGGCTATTGGCGCTTTATTAGGAATTATTGGCATGATTATGTTGTCTTTTTCTGATAATGAGACATTTCAAAATAATCATGTTAGTTGGGGAGTTTTATTAGGATTAGTTGCTGGTTTTACTTATGCGCTTTATTCATGGTCAGCACGGCAATTAATGTTAAAAGAAATTAGTAATAAAGCAGCAATGGGTGCGACTTTTGGTTGCGGAGGATTACTACTGATTCCTGTAATGGTTATTACTGGTTCAAATTTTTTGACATCATGGAATAATATTATGGTTGGTTTTTATATGGCCTTTATTCCGATGTTTTTGGGTTACCTGTTTTATGGTTATGGATTATCAAGAGTATCTGCCAGTATAGCTATCACTATCACGCTTCTAGAGCCTGTTGTATCCACAATTTTAGCTATATCAATTGTTGGTGAAACATTATCTTTAATTAATTGGATTGGGATGCTGCTGATTTTTGTCTGCTTAGTTATGGTTATTTCTTCAGGCCTGAATAAAAATTCATCTAACTAGATACATTAGTTATTCTGAGAATGATGCTAACGCATTAGCTAATTTACCTTTTTATACTCCCTTTCACTTATTTGGATTATTAAAATAAAAATCTTTACTTTTATCTAGTCTAATAAACTTTACTTTTCATAGAGCATGTTTAAAATGCACCAGTCAAATTAATAACTCAGTCCTAGTTATTGGAAAAAATAACAAAAATTGACAATTATCATTTAAACATAGCTAGAAGTTTTTTTATTAGTATTATAATTTTTAAGGAATAATAAGGAATAAAACAATGAGCTCTACAGTTAGTCATTATCAGTTATCACAAAAATTTAATCCGCTTTTAACCATTATCTTTACTATAATAGGTATTATAGTCGCAATTGCTTTGGGTATTATCTATTCAATCATCTCTTATTATTCTCCGTTTGTTATAATTGATATTGGTTTAGTCGTTGTAATGGGATTAGGGTTAGCCTATCTTGCTTCATTTCTTGCAAAAGCAGCAAAAGTAAGAAATACCATGGTTAATTTTTTTATGGCATTCTTTATCTGTTTATTTGCTTACTACTCAAGTGTATGTGGATTTGAAGTAGGCCTTTTTTCGGGTGATTTTACAGATTATATTAAACTATTTTTTTCACCATTCACTGTCGTTGACATCATGTTTGATGATATTCTTCCAAACCGTGAAATATCCATCACCAGAAAATCGAATACAAGTCACATTTCTGGTTTAATGTTGGGTGTTGTTTATTTAATTGAGTTGCTTGTTTTCTTCTATCCATTAATCGTTTCATTTCATATTGACGATTATTATTGTGAAGATTGCCAAGCATGGTACAAAAAATATCAATTCTTCTCATCAAGTAACCAAAGCCTAGAAACTAAACTTTCTGCTAATTTAACTGGTAGTTATGCCGATGCATTATCGCAAACAACTTTTTATACTGATACAAAAGGAATACTTAACCAAGTCGATCAATCAGCAGGAAATATCGATGTATTAGAATATCAATATTGCCAATGCCCAAAATGTCGTCAGAAAAGCATTCTTACCATAGAGAAGAAATTGTTGAAAAAAGACAAAAAAGAGTATGAATTAAAAGGTGTTAGTGATGGATTTATAGTCCAAGATGCCTATATCGATAACAAAACCGATGCATTATTTGAAAAAGAAATCTAAACTCGATAAATTAGATAAACTAAAAAGGGACTCAAGTCCCTTTTTTATTGAGTAAAATAAAAGGTTACTGAAATCCTTTTGATGATAAAAATTGGGATTCTACTAATGATTTCTTGATGGATCGTGATTGATCCTGATTGATCGTCATTGATCATCTTTTTTCCCTCAAACTAACCCATAAGTCATTAATGATGATCTTCGAGCATAGACTTGTTTGAATGTTAGTAAGGATCATTTATCAATGATCTTTTCGTAATATTTGCATATTAAATTAACAAAAAATTAATAAATTATCATTATTATTCTAAATTCTTAACAAAAATTACCATAAATAAAAATTCATAATTTTCATAATGTTAATATAAATTTAACAATAAGTTTTCCTATTTACAATTAATTTTTATTATTTTTAATAGAAATTTTCGAATAATTGAATATTGATTGATCGTTTATTTCGATCAATAATGTTTGAGACATCGCTAATTAACTATTAGCGATGTTTAATGTTGTAAAATTAAGGAAAATTAACAAATGAACAAAATTTACAAAGTCTTAAAAAATAGTAAAGGAATAAGCTTGGCGGTTTCAGAACTAGCCAAGGGAAGAGGGAAAAAAACGAAATCAATATTAATTAGCGCTACTGTAGCCAGTGCTTTATCTGTATTAATGGCAGGTAATGCATCTGCGGTTCGAGTTAATATAGATACAAATCAAACTATCAAAGGAGATAACACAGGAACAATAGCGAGTGGCCAAGACACTAAAGATGAATATTTTATTGGTCAAAATGGACATTTAACAATCAGTGATAATGGTAAGTTATCAATGGGCCGAATCATGGTGGGACATGTTGATGGAAGCACTGGCCAATTAACACTTGATAACGGTCATCTAATTAATACTTTTGGCGATCCTTATTTTGGTGCTGAAGGTAACGCGAATGTTCTTATTACCAATGGTGGTACTTTTACTAATGCTGGTTGGGCGGTTCTGCGCGTGGCTTCTGGTGTTAATTCAAATGTAAATCTAACTGTAACCGGTAAAGGTAGTGAGTTAAATCAAGTTAAATCACAAGATATGAGTATTGCTTCTAATGGTAACGCAGTGGTTAACGTATTAGATGGCGGTGTTATCAATTCTACTAGAGGTACATTTGTTGGTCATGAAAACGGCAAGGGTATTATTAATATTAGTGGAAAAGGTTCAGCTTTTAATACAGGTGGTATGAGAGTTGGAGCGCTTTCTGCGGATAAAACTGGCTATGGTGAAATCAATATAACTAATGGCGGAGCCATGAATGTTTCTGATGGTGACTGGGGTCTATACAACAAGTTAGCAATCAGAAATGGTAAAGTATTAGTTGACGGTAAAGATTCTAAATTGAATGTTATGACTGAACTTGTTGTTAATCAAGGCGGTAATCATTCTTCAAGTTTAACCGTTTCAAATGATGCTGTGGTTAAAACTCAAAAAGGTGACCAATCAGGTGAAGATTTAGGTATAACAATTGATAAGAATGGTGTCGTCAATATCGGTGGAGAAGCTGGAAAAGCAGCTGAAAAAGCCGGTACTATTGATACATCAAAAGTTGGATTAAACGATGGTGGTAAATTAAATATTAATCATACTAACACCGATTACGATATAACATGGGATATAGCTGGAAAAGGTGATGTGAATGTAACTTCTGGTGATAACTTAATTAGTGGGCATCACTCTTATGAAGGAAAAACTAATATAACTGGCGGGTCATGGACTGCAAAAGGTGAAAATGTCTTTAGTCCTAACTCTGATTACAATATTGGTAAAGATGGTTCACTTAATTTAAATGATCATAACCAAACCATTGGAAGTGTTATTAATGGGGGTACTATTGACTTAGGTAAAAACTCACCTGATACCACACTAACAGTCAATGGCGATTACCACGGAGATAACGGTAAACTAAATATTTATATGGATACCGAAAATGGTAAGACAGATAAAATGGTTGTCACTGGTAATGTCACTGGTACAACTAACATCGATATAAATGAAATTGGTAATGGTAAAGCTAATAAAGGAACTATTAATATTATTGAGGTTGGTGGTACAGATGGCGGTAAATGGAATGTAGTCGAAAAAGCTGACAGTGAATTTGATTACACCATTGGACGAGATAAAGATGGTAAATTAACTATTGAATATACCAATGTTTTATCAAGTGTAACTAATTCTCCAGTCGTTGCTTCTATATTTGGTAATCAGCTAGCTGCATTAAATATGTTCCGTCATAGTGCCCACGATCGAGATACTTCGATTTATGTTCCAGATTCAAATGTTTGGATGCGTTATAACTATGACCGAACCAAAACCGATTTGTTTAATGGCAAACAGTCATTAGACATGAAAACCTCAATGATCGAAATGGGTGTTGATGTATTAAGTTTAGACCAATTCAAAGCTGGGGTTTATGGCGGATACGGTCACAGTACAATCGATACTAAACAAAAACATTCTCGCCGTAAAGGTGACGGTAGTGTTACAGGGTATAACTTAGGCGTATACGGTAATTGGAATGCACAAACCAATGGCGAAGGTCTTTTTGTTGATACTTGGGCACAATACAGTTGGTTCAAACACAAAACATCAGTTCATTTATCAAACATAAGAAACTATTCAAGTAAATACGATGGAGATGCGGTAAGTTTATCTGCTGAAGTAGGTTACGGAATGGTTATGCTTGAAGGAGATGAAAGAAATTGGTTACTTGAACCTCATGCTCAAGTTGGATATACCTGGTTAAACAGCGATAAATTCACTTTCGGTCGCGCAGGTGATGTGGATGACATCAATGCTGATGGTGCCCAATTACGCTTAGGTGCTCGTTACTATGGCCAAAGCACTAAATCAGGATTTGGTGTATTACCATTTATTGAAGCAAACTGGCTTTATGACTCTTCAGCACCTGAAGCTAAAGTAAAAGGTAAAAATGTTGAATCAAATTTAGGCAAAAACTTTGCTGAGGTTAAAGTGGGTGTGAACGGTAATTTCACAAATTCACTTAGTGGTTATGCTCAATTAGATACCAGATTTGGTTCTGATAAATATTCACATATAGGAGGACAACTAGGCATTAATTATTCATTCTAATAAATTTTAAAATAACTTCCTAAATAAGCAGCAGTACTAAATGTACTGCTTTTTATAGGTAAGTGTATCTTTATATTGACATAAAACAATTATCTTATTAGGAAATAGTAATTTTTTAACTGGTATTTTACTTTTATTGGATGCTTTTATTGTTTATAACCATATTATTATTTCCTATTTTATCCCATTTGCAAAAAGATCTACTGATTGAGTTTTGGTGAACAATCTCTATTTTTGATTGATCTAAAATAGCAATGAAGTACGACATAAGCCGTGCCAGTCGATAACAGATCCGCTGTTGGAGAGGCAGCCCAAACGCCATCTAAATCAAAGAATAATGGAAGAATATAAAGTGTTGGTAACAAGATTAAAATTTGTCTTGAAAGACTTAACAAAATAGAAACTTTTGCCATACCAATACATTGGAAGAAACTGGTAGTTACCATTTGGAAGCCGACAAACGCAAAAGAAAACGTAGTATAACGCAGTGCAATTGCAGATATTGCTACTAAATCAACATCAGAACTAAATGCTCTAACCAGCACATCAGGAATAAAACAACCTAGTACAAAACCAACGCTAGTAATGACGGTGGCAATTTTAACCGCATAAATAAACGTTTCCTTAACCCGAGCATAATTTTTGGAGCCGTAGTTATAACCAATAATGGGTTGCATACCTTGATTTATGCCAATAACAATCATAATAATTAGTGTAATTAATCGGTTAGCGTTAGAATAGCCGGCAATTGCATCATCACTTGAAACATGTGATATTGGTGCATAATGGGTTAACTGCCAGTTGATAAATACCACAACAACCGACGCAGCCACCTGCATGGCAAACGGTGACATACCAATCGATAAAATAGATTTAACATAAGTAAAATCGAGCTTGAAGTTGCGACGATATAATTTAATATTGCTGTTTTTGCTGATAAAGTGTTGCATTACAAACAAAAAGCTAATAAACATCGATAGCGTAGTTGCAAACGCTGCGCCACGCATTCCCCAACCTAAAGCAATAATGAAAATTGGTGCGAGAATAATATTAGCAATCACACTGATAAACATCGTTACCATGGCTTTGAAAGGATAACCACTGGCGCGCATCATGTTGTTGTAATTAAATGTTAGTGTGATAAAAATACTACCCGGTAAAAATATCTCTAAAAATTCCCGTGCATAAATATGATTAGTGGGGCTTGAACCGATAAAGTGTAAAACCGGATCAATAAAATAAAGTAATAATGCTAAAGTAATACCGCTAAGCACAGCAGTTAACATAAACGATGTGCCTGCTACTCTTTCGGCTTTATCAATCTCGCCTCGACCCAAAAATATCGAAATACGGCTTGCCGAACCAATACCGACCAACATACCAATGCCGGCAGCAAGATTCATCACAGGCAAAATAATACCAGCGCCACTTAACGCTTCGCGACCGATCCAATGACCAATAAAAATTCCATCAATAATATTGTAAAGCGTATTTACTGTTGTCCCAATAATTGATGGTAGCGCATATTGCCAAAATATTAGGCTAATTTTTTTATGTTTAAAATCATCATAAATATCGCGTGAGTTTGTCATTTTTATTCACATTGAAAAAAGTTAAAGTTGCTAAGAATTTTAGAATATACGTAAAAGTATAAAATTGACTTGAATAATCATAACTAGTTTAACAGAGATAAAAATTGATGATAGCACTTTTTTAGTGCTTTGATAAAATAGTCGATTATCAAATCGTCTAGCGTAATAGGAATTTTCATGAGTGTACAAATAGAAAACGTTGTTTTACATAAATTAATAAGAAAAAGCGATACGGAAATCGAATTACAACTTCGTGACTCATTACTGAACAATGAACAAGCGGTAACCAACTTGATTGAAGATATAAACCGCGTTTATAACAACAAAAGTAAAGCTTATGGACTATTTAATAGTGAAAGCCTTTTTGAACAGTCGCTTAAAGAATTACGTTTAGGTAATCAAGACTTCCTTAATTTTAGTCAAGAATCTACCAAACAATTACGTAATGAACTGGCCAAATATCCATTTGCTGAAGGTGGCACCGTTATTTTTTGCCATTATCGATATCTAGCTGTTGAGTACCTTATTATTGCTGTATTAAATAGCTGTTTAAGTATGTTAGTCAACGAACAACTCAATATATCAGAAACCCAGTATTTAGATATTGACCATGCCGATATCATTGCTCGCATAGATATAACCGAATGGGAAACGGCTCCTGACTCAAAACGTTACCTAACTTTCCTAAAAGGACGAGTAGGGCGTAAGGTTTCAGACTTCTTTATGGATTATTTAGGTGCGAGTGAAGGATTAGATGCTAAAGCGCAAAATAAAACACTTGTTAAAGCGGTTGATGACTATTGCCAAGAAATGCAATTTGACAACAAGAATAATGCCCGTGAAAATGTTTATAATTATTGCCAAGCGCAATTACAAGCAGGTGAAGAGATTGAACTGAAAAATCTTGCTAACGAATTGCCAACGACTGACGAGAATAATTTTATGGAATTTGTCAAAAATAATGAATATGATCTAGAGGACACTTTCCCCGTTGATCGTAGTGCACTACGCCAACTTAAAAAATTCTCTGGTAGCGGTGGTGGATTAACCTTAAGCTTTGATTCTGATCTATTAGGCGAACGAATCAAATGGGACCCGCAAACTGACTCACTTGTGATTAAAGGTGTTCCACCTAATTTACGTGACCAACTTCAACGAAACAGTGGCTCAAACTAGGAAAAAATTATGAAATATATTGGTGCTCATGTGAGTGCTTCTGGTGGTGTCGATAATGCTCCAATTAATGCTTATCAAATTGGTGCAACGGCTTTTGCTTTATTTACTAAAAATCAACGCCAGTGGCATGCAAAACCGCTTGAATCAGCAGTGATTGATAGTTTCAAAAAACGCTGTGAACGATATGGATTTACTAGTAAACAAATCCTACCGCATGATAGTTACCTTATCAATTTAGGTAGCCCTGATAGTGAGCAACTCGATAAATCCCGAACAGCTTTTTTAGACGAAATGCAACGCTGTGAACAGCTAGGGTTAACTTTACTCAACTTTCATCCTGGTAGTCACTTACAAAAAATTTCGGTGGATGAGTGTTTGGCGCGTATTTCCGAATCGATAAATATCACTTTAGATAAAACTAAAAATGTTGTCGCAGTGATAGAAAACACCGCAGGGCAAGGGTCTAATCTTGGTTATAAATTTGAACATCTTGCACAAATCATCGATAAAATAGAAGATAAAAGTCGTGTTGGTGTCTGTATTGATACCTGTCATGCGTTTGCTGCCGGTTATGACTTACGTACTGAAAAAGCCTGCAAAGAGACTTTTGATGAGTTTGAAAAAATTGTTGGCTTTAAATACTTACGAGGTATGCACTTAAACGATGCTAAAAGTGAATTGGCAAGCCATGTTGACCGTCATGATAGCTTAGGCAAAGGAACCATCGGCGAAACGGCATTTAAATTTATCATGCAAGACTCGCGAATCGATGAAATCCCTCTCATCCTCGAAACTGTCGATCCGGATCTTTGGAAACAAGAAATAGCTTGGTTAAAAGAGCAAGAAAAGTGAAAAAAATGAAAATAATAAAAATAAAGTTATTAATATTATTATTACTGAGTTGTTTTGTAAATGCTAACGAGGAAATACAAAATCATTCAGATAACACTATAAAAGAATTAGATATTTTTATCGTTGAGAAAAAAGATAACCCCATTTTCTATTTTACTTCAGTATCAGAAAAAATTAACTTTGACCCAAATGATGAAAATGGAAAGGTACGAATTATTCCAAACTTAATTCCAGATGAAATAGGTAATTATAAGAAAGATAGCTATAAATTAACAAAAATCTATCGACAACGTTTTTTGAAAGAAGCTGAAATATCTGAAGACGATAATTTCTATCTTTATGATTACGAACATAATCGACTAATTACTTATCCTATTCGCAAATTAGAAGCTTTTGCAATCATAAATATTTATAGTATTGGTGAGTCTCCACATCATGATCAGCATAATTATCAATTTGGTTTTAAACTGAACCCTAAGCAATTATCCAACTTAAACCCTCATAATACATTTGTTTATATCGGTAAGAAAAATCCGTTTACTATGCAACAACTAACACGATTAGACTGGCGAAGAATTGACAATGAAGATTTTCCAAAAGTCTCGAAAAATAACGATAAATCTGTTCAAAATAGCATTACTCTAAGCTATTTAGCTAAAGCGAAAGGATTAAATTACTATGTTCAAGACGAAATAATTAAGCATGAAAACTTTATTGAGCCCTATCATAGACAATTGTTAATACTTGATAATAAAAAAAACATTTTAACTAATATGGAATTCACTAATAGTGAAAGTTCTAGTATAGCAAATTTAACTGACACAGATTTTAATGAAATTTATAAAGACCAATGGGCTGGCGAATTGTTTAAAAATCAACCTTCAGTGATATTTGGATTTGAATCAATAACATTTATGTGTCCATATATTGATTATATTGATCCATCATATAAAAGTTTAATGATAAAATGTGATAATCGACATTAAGATTATAGAACAAGATAAAATTCAGCTTGAGAATATGTACTTAAGGAGTAGGTAAACAATGAAAAAAATACTAATTGTATCTATTATTTCTTTATTAAGCTTTGGTGCTTATTCTCAAACATCGGTGCATCCAAAAACAGTGAATCATTCACAATCAACTGAAAAAGTAAATCTTCATCAACTAACGTTTATTGATTATATAAAAGATAAAAAGCGATTTGCATTCGTTTCTGTGACAGATGATTTACTTGCTCATGGCGATAAATCAATTGAGGCTTTCTTTTTGATACCAGATGAAGAACGAACTCACTCAGATCCTGTCAATGCACAATATTCAAAACCCTATTATTCAATTGACGGCAGATACCACGACATTTTTCTTGGCAAAATAGGTTTACCAAATTCGTCAATATTTATTTATGACAAAGCCACTAAGCAATCAGTATCATTTGATATTAAAGATCTCAAAATATCAGCGGTGATTAAACCGAATCAAAACCAAGGTCCATATTTCGAATCAGATTATTTATATGGTTTTGAAATTGATGCAGATAAAGTTAACAACTTCGAACAACCCTTAGTCTACATTGGTGAACAAAACCCATTTATTCAATAACGAAGTTAAATTAATAAGCATGCTGGTCAATTAGTTTTTTCTTCAATTGAGGTAATTAAATCGATGATTTCCGGAAGAATATCCAAAATCAAAGCTAACTGTTGCATGACCAGCAAATCATTATCATTATCTTTATCATCATCGGACACAATCTCAAGATGATCATCCACCATTTTCTTTAAAGGAAGATATTCAGAGTCGATCTTCTTATTGCTCAAAATGGTAATAATATAAAGAGAAACATCATCAAATAGTTCAAGCGTGTGGGGCGAGATGTTTTTATCACGATGCGCTCCTAAGGTTGACAAGTAACTGATAAATGTATGATTAAGTGTTAATAATCGGAAACCTTGCTCAATCAGATCGGGTTTTACATGAGGCTCTTTGGTCATTAAGCTGATAAGTGAAGATAAATCGGCGTTACTATCATGTGCAGCTCGCCGTGCAACACGGTATTTAGGATCATTAGTTTTACCTGATACGTATTGACTACCAATTAGCGCCAAATAGTGACTATCATCATGGCAGACTCGATCAAGTAATTTAGGTAAGTTTCTAAACTTCCAATCAGGCCAGATAAAACTGACCGCAAACCATGCAATAAAGCATCCAATTAACGTTGCTATAATACGTGATATTGCCACCGAAATACTACTTTCACCGATCAAGCTAAAACTAAAAAATACTAATAAAGTAATGAAAGCAGTCGCATAGGCATATTGCGAATTCTTAAATAGAAAAAACAACCAGCCGGTCAAAATAATCAACACTAATTGTGCTTCAATACTTGGAAATAAATAGGTTAACGGAATCCCGATGATGATCCCTAAAATTGTCCCGATTACTCGCAATTTTAAGCGGTATTTAGTGGTGGAATAGTTAGGTTGGCAAACAAATAAACTGGTTAAAATAATCCAATAGCCATGTGAAAGATGAGAGAAGAAAATCACCATATAACCCACAAAAAGCACTAGACTCATACGAATAGCATGGCGAAATAATGATGATTTCAAAGTTAAATTTTGCTTAATTCGTGAAAATATATCATGAAAGCGAGTTAGTTCCTCATCAATCAACTGATTATCTTCTTGTATCTTAGATAAGTGTTGCTCGGTATCAATATTGGCCAATAATAAATCGATGGCTTGCAAATTTTGATAGAGATTTTGCAACGATTTAATAAATAACATATTGGCATTAGGATGCTGTTGATATTGGACGATTGCCTCTTCTAAATAAGCAAAATAACGAGCAAACAGCGGATCATGATGATAAGTTTGATTTAATTTAATCGATACCGCTAATTTGGCACAAGCTTTAGCTTGTAAATTCAAAATTCTTGCAAAACGAAATAACAGATCGCTATGCTTAAAGTGTTCACTGAGTGCTTGATAATCACCATGAGAGGAGCTTGCTCGTTCGTGAATATCTTGGGCAACAAAATAATAACTAAGCATCTTTCTAATATAAGATTGTCCACGAAAGCCTTTTAAACGATTAAATAGCGAACGCTTGGTATCATTAAACGCATTAATCACTTGAGTGTTGCATTCTGTCAATTCAAGCGTTTGTCGTCTAAAGCCATCAGTTTCATCAGGATCAAACATCGCTGCTTTGGCATCAAGATAAAGTGATAATTTCAAGAAGCAATTTGCTAATGTCTGCTGAGTTGTATGAATCGGTTGTACTATAGATTCAATTAATGAAACAATGTTATACCAGAGTGCACCCAATAGTAGAAAGCAAGGCAGAGTATAGTTATCATCAAACAGATTGTGGCCCAGCATGGTATACGCAGCAATCAATAACGAACCAAAAGCAATCACGCCATATCGTTGTCCAAGCGTACCAAGCATAATAAACATAAACGTCGAGCTAACTAATCCGACAATAAATAACAAAGGAAAATTAAACAACAACTCGACCGAAAACGTTGCAATCGCAAAACAAACTAACGTAAGTAAAATATTGATACAGCGACTGAGCAACCTGGTATCAATCTCTGTCAGGCCTGCGGCAACCACGCCTAAAGTGAGTGGAATCACCAACGAAACTGAACCAAAATACCAAGGCACGAGCGTAGAGCCAGTCAAACTAACCAGCATACGAATACTAAATAGCAAATTACTGCTATAAAAAACTTTACGCAAAGATAAGATAAAAGAATGCACGTTATTTAGTGTTTGAAATGAGTTAACATCATAATGCAAAGCATACTATATAATTAGCGAAAGTAAATTTATTAATATCAAATCAGACTTAAAAGTATTGAATGACATACTTTTTAAGCCAAAAAAAGTTGAGGAACGGGGTTTTTGAGGCCTAAAAATTCGCCTTTTAACAATGTTAATTATAACTTTTACTCAATTTTCACCCTCATGTTGATAATTTTTTTTTATTATTAATTCATTTAATAACACGCTATATTATGCGTTCAAAAATTTTATAGGATTAAATCATGAAGCGTCTATTTAAAATTGCCTCGGTAGCGATGTTGTTAAGTTGTGCTTGGACAATTCAAGCCAAAGTGCCTGAATCGATTAAAATTGGGTCGGATACATCTTACGCGCCGTTTGATTTTATTGATAAAAATGGTGAAATCAGTGGTTTTAATATCGAAATCACTAAAGCACTTTGTGAAAAAGCCAAGATTAAATGTGAGTTTCAAACTACTGATTTTGATGCGTTAATTCCCTCTTTATTGTCACGCAAAATCGACATGATATCCTCTTCATTGATGATGACGGAAAAACGTAAAAAACAGATAGCTTTTTCCGACGAAATTTTTATTACTAATTCTCGCTTAATCGCAAAAAAAGGCTCTGATTTGTTACCAACCATTGAGTCATTAAAAGGTAAGCGGGTTGGCGTTGAGCAGGGGACTTCTCAAGAGCATTTTGCTAATGATAAGTGGCGCCCAAATGGTGTAGTGATTGTGCCATATCAAAATCAGTTACAAGTATTTTCGGATTTAGCAGCGGGGCGTTTAGATGCGGCATTGCAAGATGAGGTTACTGGTAGCTACGCCTTTTTAAAACAGCCTCAAGGTAAAGACTTTGCGTTCGCTGGTGATGTGCTTAGTGATAAAGGCTATTTTGATGTTGGTGTTGGGCTAGGATTCCGTAAAAAGGATGATGAGCTTCGTGAAGCGTTTAATCAGGCACTTGTTGAAATTTTAAATGATGGCACCTATAAGAAAATCAATGATAAGTATTTTGATTTTAGCGTTTATGGCAATAAAAAATAAATTATATGCAAGGCTATAGTTCATTAATATTACAAGGTGCACTAGTTACAATTGAATTAGCGATTTGTTCGCTAATTCTTGCCATAATAATGGGGGGAGTTTGTGCTCTTGGCAAATTATCTCAAAAGCTGATTTTGCAACTAATTTGTCAGGCTTATACCTCATTAATTCGCGGTGTGCCTGATTTAGTGTTGATGATGCTGATCTTTTTCGGTTTGCAATTTTTGTTAAATAGCATTACTGATTTTCTTGAAGTTGATATGATCGAAATCAATCCTTTTGTGGCAGGTATTATAACCTTGGGATTTATCTACGGTGCTTATTTTACTGAAACCTTCCGCGGTGCTTTTCAATCGGTTCCCAAAACATTAATTGATGCTGCTACTGCATTAGGCTTAAATAAGCGTCAAGTTTTTATCTATGTACGATTTCCTTTGATGATGCGTTATGCTCTTCCCGGAGTTGCTAATAATTGGTTAGTCATTTTAAAAGCCACGGCACTTGTATCATTATTAGGATTGTTCGATCTAGTAAAAGCAACCAAAACCGCTGGCGAGGCAACCTATCAACCGCTATTTTTTGCCTTACTAGCCGGAGCGTTTTATCTATTTTTTACTTCTATATCTAATGTTGTTTTATGGTGGCTTGAGAAACATTATTCCGCCGGAATCACTAAAGCAAAATTATAATCGAGCCATATTATGTTAGAAATCATTCAAGATTACTGGAAAGCTCTATTATGGTCGGATGGCTACCATATTACAGGTCTGGCAATGACGCTTTGGATCTTGATTTTGTCTGTGTCATTAGGTGGGATTTTAGCATTAGTGTTAGCGGTGGGGCGAAATGCTAACCATATCTTCATTAAATGGCCGATTTGTTTGTTTACTTATGTTTTTCGTGGTACGCCACTTTATGTGCAGTTATTGATTATCTATACCGGCATATATACATTGAGTTTTGTTAGCGAACATAAGTATTTAAGTGACTTTTTCCAAAGTGGATTAAATTGTACTATTTTAGCTTTTACACTCAATACTTGCGCGTACACTACTGAGGTTTTTGCTGGTGCGATTCGTAATGTACCAAGTGGTGAAATTCAGGCCGCTACCGCACTTGGTTTTAATCGCTGGCAATTGTATCGCTATATTATTTTACCAAGAGCTTTTCGAATTGCATTGCCTGCTTATAGCAATGAAGTGATTTTTATGTTGCACTCAACCGCATTAGCTTTTACTGTGACGGTTCAAGATGTGATGAAGATAGCCCGTGATATTTATGCTGAAACCTATCAACCTTTTCATGCCTTTGGGATTGCAGCGGTGATCTATTTGTGTGTGAGTTTTGTTCTGATTTTTGGCTTTAAACAACTCGAAAAACATTGCTTAGCTTACATGCGGGTTAATGAAAAAGTGATATAAATAAAGTCAATCAAATAGAATTTTACCAAATAAAAAACAGGCAACGTTTTGCATTGCCTGTTTTTAGAATCAACCCATTTAATTGATGATTAAATCATCAGCAGGTACTCCGTCACCATGACTATCACCACCATCTTTAGCGCCAGGTAGTGCTCGAGTACGGTCAATTGGCAGAAAGTTACCATTAGATGTTTCGATTTGACACTCACTCCAAAAGATAGAGTATTTGGTGTTAGCGTGCATACTTTCACCACGGAAATAACATTTTGCAGCGCTGTATAAATCATTTCGACAAATGAGTGCTATTAGTAGCCAAACACAAGCAATACCAATCGAAATCCATTTTAAATTGTGCCACAAAAAAGACCAAAACCCTTGTTTACGAATACGACAGTAAGCGAAAACTAATAATATAACGCCAACAAATCCTAAAAATTCATATACCCAAAATAACCACATATTGTTATCTCCTAAGCAACAATTATTGGATATTTTATACTAACTTTAAGATTACATCCATGAACCATTACGAATAATACCAACTGCGATACCTTCAATGGCAAAATTTTGTTGCTCTAAATCAACATCGATTGGCGCAAATTCAGGATTTTCCGCTAGAAGTTTTACATGTCTTCCTTTTTGCGATAATCGTTTTACGGTGACCTCATCATCAATGCGAGCAACAACCACTTGGCCGTTTTTTACATCTTGAGTTTTGTGAACGGCAAGTAAATCACCATCTAAAATACCAATATCCTTCATTGACATGCCTTCTACTCTTAATAAAAAGTCAGCTTGTGGTTTGAATAGTGCTGGTGACATTTGATAATGGCTTTCAATATGTTCTTGTGCCAAGATTGGTGATCCAGCTGCTACTTTACCAATTAAAGGGATGCCTTCAAAGTCGGATGCGTCATCAGGTTGTTCAAGTAATAAACGAATTCCGCGAGATGATCCAGCAATCATCTCAATTGCCCCTTTTTTAGCTAATGCTTTTAAATGTTCTTCAGCTGCATTGGCGGATCGAAATCCTAATTTTTGGGCAATTTCAGCTCGAGTCGGTGGCATACCTGTTGTTTGGATGTTTTCTTTAATTAAATCATAAATTTGTTGTTGGCGTTCGGTTAATGGTCTCATGGTTTATTCCTGTTTTTATATACAGATACATGTGATTATATACAGCTATACGAACAAAACAACTGTTTTATCTAATTTTTTTGATATTGGACATTAAAAAATCCACAAAAAGCATTATTTTTGATCTAAATCACAAAATATGGCGGCATTTTTTCATCAAAATGCGTTATTGATGATATTCTGACAGAAATGATTTAAACGTTTTATGCGGGACATTTTGGGGGGAATGATTAAAATTATTTTAGTGATAAATGCTATATATTCTGTTGCCCAGTTGTATGATATAATCCCTTAATATAGTCATTTTAGTTGGAATTTGATTTATGTCTTATATTGTTGCACTTAGTGGAGGAATTGCAAGTGGTAAAAGTACCATTGCCCATCTATTTGCTCAATTAGGCGTTCCAATTATTGATGCTGACATTATTGCTCGCCAAGTGGTTGAAGTAGGCACGCCTGCTTTGGAGCAAATTACTCAACATTTTAGCCAAGAAATCTTGTTAGGAAATGGTGAATTAGACCGTAGTCAATTAAGAGAGATCATTTTTAACAATGATCATGAACGGTTATGGTTAAATAATTTATTGCACCCGATTATTGCACAAGAGACGCAAAAACAGTTTGCTAAGCAAACCAAACCTTATGTGATATGGGTGGTGCCTTTGTTAATTGAGAACAATTTACACCAATTGGCTGATCGCATTTTGATGATTGATATTCCAGAAGCGTTACAATTAGAACGCCTGATTAATCGAGATAGAATTAGTGAGTCATTGGCAAAAAAAATGATTGCAACACAGGTTTGTTTGACCGATCGTTTAGCCTTTGCCGATGATATTATTGTGAATGATGGTGATTTAGTGTCACTGAAAATTCAAGTAGATAACTTACATAAGCAATATCTACACAACTTAAAAGTTAAGAATAGCTATGAATAACATAATTTTCGAACATCCATTAAATGAAAGAATGCGTACTTGGTTACGGATCGAGTTTTTACTTAAACAATTACATTTACATCGCCATTTCACACAAAATAATGCATTATTGTTTTTTCATGCATTATCAGAATTATTAGAAATCGTTGAGCGTAATGATGTTAAAGGCGATTTAATTAAAGAGATCGAAGCTCAAAAACAGAAAATACTATCTTGGATTGAACTTGATGGTGTAGACAAAGAGTTACTTGGCGATATGCTTAAAAAATATGATCTGTTTTTAGCAAAGTTTAATTCGAGTTTACGCTTAGGACAAGCTTTGAAAGATGACCGTTTTATTACGGCAATTCGTCAGCGTTTGATGATCCCAGGTGGATGTTGTAGTTTTGATTTACCATCATTTCATTTATGGTTAAATCAAACACAAGAAAAACGCAATTCACAAGTTGATGAGTGGTTAAAACATATTGCGGTGCTTGATGAACCTTTGAAAGCTTGTTTACAATTTATTCGACAATTAGGCGAATTTAGTCTTTTCACTTGTACCAACAATTTCTTCCAAGAAACCAATGGTGATGTGAGTTTGATTCGAATTCGTGTTGCTTTGGATAAAAATGTTTATCCTCAAGTATCCGGTCACATGTCTCGTTATAGTATTCGTTTTTTACCCCTTTATGCTGGCGATAATAACAATATTGATGCAATCGAGTTTGAACTTGCATGTTGTTAGTCAAATAGAATTTAAGAGTGTTTAAATGAATAAAAATACCATTGTAAAATGTCCTACCTGCCAGAAAGATGTTGAATGGTCTGAAAAAAGTCCATATCGTCCGTTTTGTAGTAAACGTTGCCAATTGATTGATTTAGGTGAATGGGCCGCAGAAGAGCATCGCATCGCTGATAAAGAACTTTCTGAACAAGATCTTTGGAGTGAAGACGAAATTTCTGATCTGATGAGTAAACATTAATGAAGATTTTAGGCATTGAAACCTCGTGCGATGAGACGGGGATTGCTATTTATGATGACAAGCAAGGTCTTATCGCCAATCAACTCTATTCACAAATCAAATTACATGCTGATTATGGTGGTGTTGTACCTGAGCTCGCTTCGCGCGATCATATTCGTAAGACGGTACCGCTCATTCAAGCTGCATTGAAAGAAGCAAATTTAAAACCCAGTGATATTGACGGCGTGGCTTATACTGCTGGGCCTGGATTAATTGGTGCATTAATGGTTGGTGCATCTATCGGTCGCTCGCTTGCTTATGCTTGGAATGTGCCTGCGGTTGCGGTGCATCATATGGAAGGGCATTTACTCGCGCCTATGTTAGAAGATAATCCGCCCGAGTTTCCTTTTGTTGCTTTGCTCGTTTCCGGTGGTCATACTCAATTAATTAAAGTTACTGGTGTTGGCGAATATGAGTTACTTGGCGAATCGATTGATGATGCCGCAGGTGAAGCGTTCGACAAAACAGCAAAATTATTAGGTTTGGATTATCCTGGTGGCGCTAAATTATCTAAACTTGCTGAGCAAGGCGATGCGTCACGTTTTCATTTTCCAAGACCGATGACAGATAGACCGGGTTTAGATTTTAGTTTTTCCGGTCTAAAAACGGCTGCAGCAAATACTATTCATCAACAAGGGCAAGACCTCGACGAGCAAAGCAAAGCTGATATTGCTAGAGCATTTGAAGATGCATTAGTTGATACGCTTTTGATTAAATCACGTCGAGCTTTAGATTTCACCGGTTTTAATCGTTTAGTTATCGCTGGTGGTGTTAGCGCCAATAAAACGTTACGCCGTAAATTAGCTCAACTAATGGCTGAGCGAAAAGGGCAGGTATATTATCCGAGATTAGAATTTTGTACAGATAATGGTGCGATGATTGCTTATGCAGGTATGATCCATCTTAAATCCTCACAATTTGCTGATCTGGCAATAGAAGTTAAACCAAGATGGCCATTAAGTGAACTTAATGATAAATAAATTGTTCAAGCTATATTAAAAAGGTTTTTTAATGAAAACATTTATCCCCGGTAAAGATGCAGCACTTGAAGATTCGATTAACTATTTTCAACAACAATTGGAAAAATTTGACTTAGTTGTTAAAGAAGCCTCTTGGCTTAATCCTGTACCTAACGTATGGTCGGTACATATTCAAAATACTAAATGTCCACTCTGTTTTGCCAACGGTAAAGGCGCCAGCAAAAAAGCGGCATTAGCTTCTGCACTTGGTGAGTATTTTGAAAGGCTTTCAACCAATTACTTTTTTTCTGATTTTTATTTAGGTGAAAAAGCTGCCAATAGTGAATTTGTTCATTATCCAACTGAAAAATGGTTTACGATACCGAAAGATAATAGCTTACCTAAAGGATTATTATCGCCAAAATTACTCAAGTTTTATGATCCGGATCATGAATTAACGGCTACTGATTTAATTGATTTACAGTCAAGTAATGGTGAACGTGGGATTTGTGCTTTACCGTTTGTACAACAATCCGATGGTCAAACCATCTATGTACCGGTTAACTTAATAGCTAACTTATATGCTTCTAATGGAATGTCAGCAGGCAATACTCCAAACGAAGCACGAGTACAAGGTCTGTCAGAAATATTCGAACGTTACACTAAAAATAGAATTATTACTGAGGCAATCAGTCTGCCAACCATACCTGTCGAAGTACTCAATCGTTATCCAGCAGTATTAGCTGCAATCGACGCTCTAGAAAACGAAGGCTTCCCTATTTACTGCTTTGATGGCTCATTAGGTGGCAAATTCCCCGTTATTTGTGTTGTTTTATTTAATCCTCAAAATGGTACTTGTTATGCCTCTTTCGGTGCGCATCCTAATTTTGGTGTGGCTCTTGAGCGAACCGTTACCGAACTCTTACAAGGACGAAGTCTTAAAGATTTGGATGTGTTTTCACCACCAAGTTTTGATAATGATGATGTTGCTGATTTAAGCAACTTAGAAACGCATTTTATTGATTCAAGTGGCTTAATCTCGTGGGATCTGTTTAATGAAAAACCGGATTATGAATTTGTAGATTGGGATTTTTCAGGATCGACAGAGCAAGAATTTGCCAATTTAATGGCAATTTTTAATCGTCATCAAATTGAAGTCCTGATCATGGATTACCAACATCTTGGGGTTTATGCTTGCCGTATTTTAGCTGTCGGCATGTCAGAAATCTATCCACCTGAAGATCTATTGATCGCAAACAATAATATGGCGATCCATTTACGCGAATTGATCTTATCGCTTCCTCATCAAAAGCGAACAGCAAAAGAGTTGCTGGCAATTATTGAACAGTTCGATGATGAAGGTTTAGATGATTTTGCTCGTGTTCGTGAACTGCTTGGCATTGCAACAGGTAAAGATAATGCATGGCTGACTTTACGAATTGGTGAATTAAAAGCTATGCTGGCATTAGCCGCTGGTGATTTACCGCAAGCAAAATTGTGGATCGATTGGACGGTTGAAATGAACGAATCCATCTTTACGCCTGAACGTAACCATGCTTATCGTTGTTTGCAAACATTAGTGAATTTTATTATTGAACGAGGTGAAAACCAATTTAGTGATTACCAAAATGCATTCAATAAAATGTATGGAAAAACTTGCGTTGACGAAATGTGGCAATATGCAACAGGCAAAAAACAGTTTTTTGGCCTCGCTGATTTGATTAGCAATGAGCATAATCATCCAATGGATCAATTTGTGATGCATCAAAAACTTTTAGAGGTCTACAACAAATTAAAACAGACCATGTAAAATTGCTGTTTTTTAAGATAAATCATTATTTAAAGAGAAAACATTCATCATCAGTGATAAACCTAAACCGTCTTTGCTGATAATTTTATGTACATTTGAATTTGATATTTAGTGATAAAAGGACTATATTTGAGACATCTATCACAAAATTTAAGTTTTATGCTTACTAAACTTAAAAAATTCACTTAGCATAAAATGAATCCTTAAACGGGTTGTTCTATAATAATATATTATAGTTTTATATGATAAAGCCTTTTTGAGGCATCGTTTTTCTAAAAGCAATAAGTAGATTCCCTTATTGCTTTTCATTTTCTCTCTAGCAGTTTGAACGCTGGCATAATTATTTAAATCAAGTCGAACAAAGTTAAGTCAAAAATTTTCAATTTTTAGTTTTTTTAAATTAATCCATTTATTGAGGCTAAATGATGACAATTCTTACCGTAGGTTTTGCTTGTTTAGATCTAGTTTGTTTTACTTCACCTAATTTAGAAAAAAACGGTGTTATCCCGCCAGATAATATAGTCCGTTGTGGAGGTGGTTCTTGTGCTAATACGGCTTATTTGCTCGCACTTTGGGGCGAAGCTATTTATCACATTAGTCATTTAAATAATGATTCCTATGGTAATCAGATTGTTTCTGAACTTACCGATGCAGGCGTGAATACTGAGCAATTTATTTTTTCAGAAAAAATGATCACCCCATTAGAAGCAATCACTATTGATGAACAAACCGGAATGCAAACCGTTATATCGCACCGATTAACCACGCCACCAAAATTAACTGATGATGAAAAAAATAAACTCAATCACTTTATGCAAACCATTCGTGGCTACAATATTGTTATTTTAGTCGATGGATATGAAGCCGAATTAAGTGAATATATCATCAAGAATTTACCTAAAACGAAAGTTATTATAAGTATAGATAGTCTGTCTGATTCAAGTCTGTACCTAGCTCAACATGCAGATTATGTCATTGTAACTGAACAATTTGCGTGTGCATTTTTAAAAATAAAATCCTTTAGTGATAAGAAAACAATTAAAGACGCATTTAAAAAATTGCGTAGTTTAACTAGCGGTAAAGTCATCATCCGCATGGGCGAAAAGGGGAGTGCATATCTTGATCGTCAAGAAGTCATCATTATTCCCGGTTTTAAAAACCAACCGATTGATAAGATGACCGAAAGTGATATTTTTCAGGGCGCTTTTGCTTACGGCATTAGTTATGATTGGCCATTAGAAAAGACCCTATTATTTGCAAATCTATCAGTTGCTGCTGTTAACCAGCAAAAAAGAGGGCGAAGCGCTATGCCAAACTTGGTTGATATTAATCGAGTAGGTAAAACGTTTAGTAAGCATTTTACTTCCTATTTTTAATTAATGATATTTTATAGAAGATTTGCAAACATCAAAAACCCCGCTCCTCAACTTTTTTTGGAGTAAAAAAGGGGGCTTCGAGTTTTTCTATTAAACAGATTTTAGGTAAGTTTGGACGTTTTAACCTGTATTTCATTAAGGAATAAACGTCCGAATCAAGAGAGTTTTTAGCGTGTGCTTTACAAATTATGTTATCAATGAGATTAACCTTGTCTGGCAAACTCAGCAGCTTGATTGATGAGTTCATCGCTAGGCGTAACACCGGTGTACAAAATAAATTGTTCAACGGCTTGTAACACAACAACATCTGCACCGGTAATGACAGTTTTATTTAATTTTTTTGCATAATTAATTAGTGGTGTTTCAATTGGTAGGGCGACCACATCAAATACAATATCGGCATGATTAATCAGGGCTTCACTGAATGCTAGTTGATCTGCTTCAACGCCACCTTGCATACCAATAGGGGTCACATTAATAATTAATTTTGCTTGTTCTGGCGTAATGGTTGATTCATCCTTAACCCATTTATAATTGTAACGCTCAGCTAAAGCTTCGCCTTTAATCTGATTTCGGGCACATACAATCCCATGTTTAAAACCAGCATCATAAAAAGCGCCAATTACCGCATTAGCCATGCCTCCACTGCCTTTTAAAACAAATGGTGTGTTGTTGTTAATATGATTTGCCTTAATTAGTTTTTCTACAGCAATATAGTCGGTGTTATACGCTTTTAAATAGTGGTCGGTATTAACGATCGTATTCACTGCTTGAATGGATTGTACTGATACATCTAATTCATCAATAAATTCTATACAAGCTTGCTTATAAGGCATCGAAATTGCACAACCACGAATAGATAATGCTTTAATGCCATAAATTGCATCTTTCAAATTATTGGTGGTGAAGGCTTTATAGATATAATTTAGATCCAATTTTTCATATAAATAATTATGAAAGCGAGTACCAAAATTACTTGGTCTAGCTGAAAGTGACATACAAACAGTAGTATCTTTGTTGATAATTCTTGCCATTAACCAAAATCCTTGTGATCATACTAATTAATTTAGTATTCTAGCATCTTTTTGACCGATATATATTTAATTATGGTTGCAAATAACACTGGCCCCAAAATAAATCAGGAAAAAAACACAGTAAAAGTGATGATATATCTTTATTGTCACCACAAACACCACACCTCAAAAAAACAGTTATGCGATGAGTGTAATGATTTATTACAGTACGCTATGCAACGATTGACTATGTGCCGATTTGGCGAGTCTAAAACTACCTGCGAACTCTGTTTAAAACATTGTTACCGTAAAGACTACAAACAGCGAATAAAAGAAGTCATGCGTTATTCTGGTCCAAGAATGATGATTTATCATCCTATAATGGCTATCAAGCATCTTAATAAAAACTTAAAAACAATTTTGAAGAGATTTGTAGAAAAGCGCTTTTCTAAAGCCAAAAAAAGTTGAGGAGCGGGGTTTTTGAGCCTTGAATTATCAGCTTTTGTCAGGGTTATCTTCCAATTTGCCTATAAATTCAATTGTTTTCACTTATTTTAGATGTTCTTTGCGATTTGTTCGCAGTTAAACACTAAAAATGCGAATGATTATCTTTTAAAATATCGCCATTTATTGAAATACAACCGTATTTGATAGGAAGTATGATATTTACGCTTGAACACCTTTCTATAGGGCACGAGGCTGTTGTTAAACGCCTGTTACCTGACTCTTTACCTTTTCGAAGTAAACTTTTAGCTATGGGGATGACGCCTGGATGTAAATTGAAGGTATTGCGAATTGCACCACTAGGTGATCCGATTGAAATAAGCCTTCGCGGTTTTTTGCTCTGTTTGCGTCGTCGAGAAGCCGCAGCCATCGAAGTTGAGGTAGTTGCATGAAAATTGCGTTAATTGGTAATCCCAATTGTGGTAAAACCACTTTATTTAATTTGTTAACTGGCTCAAAGCAGCGTGTTGGTAATTGGCCTGGTGTGACGGTTGAGCATAAGTCAGGCTCATTTGATTATCAAAATACACAGTATGATGTTGTTGATTTGCCTGGAACTTATTCCATTGAGTCAGATTCAACCGCTCAAGATGAATTTATTACACGTCAGTTTTTGTTAACAGACGAAGACAGTTTGATTGTTAATGTTATTGATGCAACCAATTTGCAACGTAGCTTGTATTTAACTTTTCAGCTAATTGATATGCAAGTGCCGATGATAATTGTGCTTAATATGGTTGATGCACTTACAGCGATGGGGGAAAAGTTAAATATCGCTAAACTTACGAAACTATTAGGTTGCCCAGTTGTGGCTATTTCATCTACGCAGAAAATGGGATTAACACAATTTTATCAGCAAATACAAATTAGCACTCTAGATCTGAAAATAGCAAAACCAACAATAGATACCTTAAATTGGGATTCAAAAGTGATCTTTAATCGCTATTTGGATGAATTACCCGTGACGAGCAAAATCCATCAATTTAACCGGTGGCAATTAATAGAAGCATTGCTTAATGGTTCTGATCCCTCATTTGATTTAGTTGAAAATGAGAAGTTAGAGACTTGTCGTCGTCTGGTATCGATTAATTTTGATTATCAAGTTGATGTAGCCTTAGCCTCTATACGTTACGATACGATTGATATGGTTTGCAAAATGGTGGTCGATAAACCTCGTGAAGCCAGCTTAAATCTTACTGAAAAATTGGATAAATTAGCTTTAGGACGTTTTACTGGGATTCCCTTCTTTTTGTTTGCAATGTATGCCATGTTTTTGGTTGCGATTAATTTTGGTTCGGTTTTTGTTGATTTTTTTGAAGGTATTTTTAGTACGATTTTTGTTGATGGCTTTAATTACCTTTTAAATATGCTACATGCGCCAACTTGGTTAACGGTTATTTTAGCTGACGGGCTTGGTAATGGGATCACGACTGTATCAACATTTATTCCAGTTATTGCCGCGATGTTTTTTGTTTTATCTTTTTTGGAAGATTCAGGTTATTTAGCTCGAGCTGCGATGATTGTAGATCGTTTTATGCGATGTATCGGACTGCCCGGTAAAGCCTTTGTACCAATGTTAATGGGATTTGGTTGTGGCGTGCCAGCTATTATGGGGACAAGAACATTAGATAGCCCACGTGATCGTCTCTTATCTATTTGTCTAATTCCGTTTATGTCTTGTAGTGCACGTTTGCCAGTTTATGCATTGTTTGCTGTGATATTCTTTCCTAATTATGCATCGGTTGTGGTTTTTATGTTGTATTTACTTGGTATTTTTGTGGCGATGCTGACCGGTTTTGTTTTAAAAAATACTTTGCTACAAGGCGAATTAACACCATTTATTATGGAAATGCCGGTATATCGTATTCCGACTTTACGCAGTATGTTGCGAATAACTTGCCAACGGCTAAAAAGCTTTGTTTTACGGGCAGGTAAAGCAATTGTAGTGATGGTGACAGTACTTAGCATATTAAACTCATGGGGTGTTGATGGTTCGTTTGGGCATGAAAATTCAAATGACTCTATGTTATCTGTTATTGGCCAAAAAGTGACGCCAGCTTTTACACCCATGGGGATTGATAAACAAAATTGGCCAGCTACCGTGGGTATTTTTACCGGAATTTTTGCCAAAGAATCAGTGGTGGCAACTTTAAATTCACTCTATTCAATGGATCATCATGATCAAGAAGAGTTTTCATTTTATGGTGGAATTAAGTCAGCTTTTTCCACGATTCCTGCTCATCTTATTGATTTAGCAAACTCAATTGGCGATCCACTCGGGCTCGTTAATCAAGATAGCCGACAAGATGAATTATCTGTTGATTCAATTACGATAACTAAAATAAGCAATTCTTTCATTACTTCAACTTCTGCCATTGCTTATCTCATTTTTATTCTACTATACACACCGTGTGCAGCAGCATTAGGGACCATTTATCGTGAGGCAGGGCTAAAATGGATGATCTTTGTCGCAGTTTGGACATTTGTTATAGGGTGGTTATGTGCAACGGTTTATTACCAATCTAGTCTATTAGGTCATTCAACATTTGCACCATATTGGCTAACTGGTATAGGGGTATTTATTATTCTGACTTTTGTTGTTATGCGTAAACTTGGGAATCTGCCATGCTTTAATCATTATCAGTTACCTAAACCATGCTCACACAATAAATCGGCTTGTTGTGAATAATAGACTTTAATTTTTATGCTTATAACATCAATCCGAGATTATGTTCAATTACGAGGGCGAGCCAATTTGCTAGATGTGGCTCGTCACTTTCGTTTGCCTGAAAGCGCCGTTGAACCGATGCTTGATTTTTGGGTAAATAAAGGAGTCATTAAATTAGTAAATAATAATTTATTAACTTGTGCTGGTAAGCAGTGTTCTGCATGTATTAGTTGTAATTTAGCCGTTTATCCCAATTATGTTTGGGTTCAATAATTTATCTTCTTTTAACAATCTTAATTAATTAAATCAGGTTAACCTGCCTTAAATAGACTAAATGTATCAAATGTATTAATCTTTAACCTTTGATTAAACCCTGTCACTTTTTTAAAAATTTAACTGCTTATTTTTGCCTATTTTTGTTATCTTTTAAATAAAAAGGTCAATATATTTTTTATTCAATATCTTTTTTCGAGACTTACATCACAAAATTGAATTTATTTATACCTCAAAGTAACAAATGATATTAATATGAACGCATGTTCATTTTGGTGTGATGAAACGCAAAATATAAAACATGAAGCTATTGGTGCAGATGATGCTGTATGTAAAGTGAGACAAGGCATTGTAGAATATTAAAACAGTATTTTAGGTTACATTGCTTAAATAAAGTCATGAAATACATACAGTATAATGCCGTGATAGATGCTCCGCCGTGAAAAATAGTGATCACATTATGGCAATGGATGGAAAAGGGTTGAATTTGCTAAAAATTGATTCAACTGAGATAAAAATCATAATTTAAAAGTTGTCTATTTGCTGAAGAAGTAGAACGTTTTTTATTACGATGAGTTTTAAAGTAACGAGTTGTTGAATTACGCTTAAATTTAGCTTTGTTTTTATACTATTTTTGATAAAAATAGCCTGAACTGAAACGACTTTATCCTGTCGTTTTATTACTTAATAAATGTTATTATAATTATGTTTAAAAAACATGTAGTAGAGGAATTTGAAGTATGAGCCAATTAGATGAATTTAAAAAATTAACTGTCGTGGTTGCCGACACAGGTGATATTGATTCGATTAAACAGTTTTCTCCAGAAGATGCAACGACTAATCCATCGCTTGTGTTAAAAGCAGCTCAACTTCCTCAATATCGTTCTTTAATTGATTCAGCTGTTGATACTGCTAAAAAATTAGGTGGCAGTAAAGAACAACAATTGGTTAATGCTTGTGATCAAGTTGCGGTGAATATAGGCGCCGAAATTCTAAAAACAGTTCCAGGTCGAATTTCAACCGAAGTCGATGCTAGATTGTCGTTTGATAAACAGGGATGTATTGAAAAAGCTAGGAAAATTATCGATTTATATAAACAAAAAGGCATTGATAAATCGCGAATTCTAATCAAAATCGCTTCAACTTGGGAAGGAATTAAAGCAGCAGAAGTTTTAGAGAAAGAAGGTATTAACTGTAATTTAACTTTACTATTTTCCTTTGCTCAAGCGCGAGCTTGTGCAGAAGTTAATGCATTTCTAATCTCACCATTTGTTGGACGTATTTATGACTGGTATCAAGCAAAGAAACCAATAGAACCTTATGTTGCTGATCAAGATCCGGGCGTAGTATCTGTTCGTAATATTTACAACTATTATAAACAGCATGGTTATAAAACAATTGTGATGGGAGCGAGTTTCCGTAAAGTCGATCAAATATTAGCGTTAGCGGGTTGTGATCGTTTGACCATTTCACCTAATCTGTTAGCGGAAATGCAACAATCAAATGCGCCAGTAGAACGCAAATTGAATCCGAATCAAACAATTGTAGAGCGTCCATCGTTAATGACTGAAGCTGAGTTTAGATGGCAACATAATAGTGATGCAATGGCAGTTGAGAAATTAGCTGAAGGAATTCGAGCCTTTGCGGTCGATCAAGGTAAACTTGAAGATATGATCGGGGCACTGCTTTAATTATTAATAAAAGGGGAAATAGTTCCCCTTTTTAATTTTGTTACTAACCTGTTTTATTTGTCTGCTGATCGCAGACTATCAATGAATTATTAAATATTTTTTGGAGATCATTATCATGAATGCAACCACACTATCCCACCGCGAATTAGCAAATGCGATAAGAGCATTAAGTATGGATGGCGTGCAAAAGGCAAAATCAGGTCATCCAGGTGCACCAATGGGGATGGCTGATATGGCTGAAGTACTTTGGCGTGGATTTTTAAAACATAATCCAACCAATCCAAATTGGGCAGATCGTGACCGATTTGTGTTATCCAACGGTCATGCGTCAATGTTAATCTATAGCTTGTTACATTTGACTGGTTATAACGTAACGCTTGATGATTTAAAAAACTTTCGTCAACTAAATGCTAAAACAGCAGGTCACCCTGAATTTGGTCATGTTCCAGGTGTTGAAACCACAACAGGTCCACTTGGTCAAGGTATTGCTAATGCAGTGGGTATGGCAATAGCTGAAAGAACATTAGCTGCTCAATTTAATAAGACTGGCCATACGATTGTTGACCACAATACTTATGTATTTATGGGTGATGGCTGTATGATGGAAGGGATCTCTCATGAAGTTTGTTCTTTAGCGGGAACCCTTAAATTAGGCAAACTTATCGCTTTTTACGATGATAATGGTATTTCAATCGATGGTGAAGTTGAAGGTTGGTTTACTGATGATACTGCTAAACGTTTTGAATCTTATGGATGGCATGTGATTCGCGGTATTGATGGACATGATGCGAAAGCGTTAGCTGAAGCTATCGAACAAGCACAAGCTGTAACTGATAAACCATCATTATTAATGTGTAAAACTGTCATCGGTTTTGGTTCGCCTAATAAAGCTGGTAGCCATGAAAGTCACGGGGCTCCTCTTGGTGATGCTGAAATTGAAGCAACACGTAAAGCATTAGGTTGGTCTCATCCTGCATTTGAAATTCCTAAAGAATATTATGATGCATGGGATGCAAAAGCTAAAGGTAAACAACGCGAAGATGAATGGAATGCTCGTTTTGATGCCTATGCTAAAGCTTATCCTGATTTAGCGAAAGAATTTAAACGCCGTATGAATGGCGACTTACCAAGTAATTGGCAACAAACAGCCAAAGATTTTGTTAATAAATTACAAGCAAATCCAGCAACAATTGCAACTCGTAAAGCGTCACAAAATGCCATTGAAGCATTTGCTCCAGTATTAACTGAATTCTTAGGTGGTTCTGCTGACTTAGCGCCAAGTAATTTAACCATGTGGTCTGGTTCTAAAGAAATTTTAGCCAACCCTGCTGGTAATTATATCCATTATGGTGTGCGTGAGTTTGGTATGTCAGCTATTATGAATGGTATTTCTTTACATGGTGGCTTTATTCCTTATGGTGCAACCTTCTTGATGTTTATGGAATATGCTAGAAATGCAGTACGTATGGCAGCATTAATGAAGATTCGCTCTTTATTCGTTTATACTCATGATTCAATTGGATTGGGTGAAGACGGCCCAACACACCAACCAGTAGAACAAATGGCAAGCTTACGCGTGACACCAAATGTAAGTACTTGGCGTCCTTGTGACCAAGTTGAATCAGCCATTGCTTGGCAATATGCGGTTGAACGAAAAGATGGTCCAACTGCACTTATCTTCTCAAGACAAAATCTTAAACAACAAGAGCGTACAGCTGAGCAATTAGCTAATGTTTACCGTGGTGGTTATATCTTAAATGATTGTAGCGGTACGCCAGAACTTATCCTTATTGCAACAGGTTCAGAAGTTGAGCTAGCTGTTGAGGCTTATCACAAATTAACCGAAGCAGGTAGAAAAGTAAGAGTTGTTTCAATGCCATCAACTGATGCATTTGATAAGCAAGATCAAGCTTATAGAGAATCAGTATTACCATCTTCAGTAACAGCTCGCATCGCTATCGAAGCTGGTATTAGTGACTATTGGTTTAAATATGTCGGTTTAAACGGCAAAATCATTGGCATGACAACCTTCGGTGAATCAGGCCCAGCAGAACAACTATTTGCTAAGTTTGGTTTCACGGTTGAAAATGTTTTAAACCAAGCCAAAAGCCTATTGAAATAAATCATAGTTTCATTAACAAAATAAAACTTCGCTAATAACTTTAGCGAAGTTTTTTTATATTTGTATTTTATATTTTTTGCCTTTTTTCATGATTTAAATATTGGTGATGATATTTGTTTTGAATAATAGCTAGGAATTTATCCATTTTGTAGACAATAATTATTATTTTTGATTCAACAAATTTTGAAAAACCATCACTATTAATTTAGTGATGGTGAATTGATCTTAATCAGTAAACATCAATACTTAATACGGATTAGGATCTTTCTTCAAATTATCAAAAGGATATAACTTATTTTTCCAATCTTTAATTTGAATATCTTTTTGTTCGGGGATATCAATCAGATTATATTGCATATAATCATGGTGAACGTTTAAAGCAATCCCCATCCAATGACTTAGTATATATACGAATTGATACCCGGTAATTTGTTTATTGATTTTAATTTGATTCTTTTCTGATGAATCAAAAAATATTAATGGCACTTGATAACTATTTTGGTATTCCCAATTATGCCTTAAATCTTGATATTTCTCAGCGTGAGAAAGCCCATGATCGGCGAAGTAGACTACAGAGTAGTCTTCATTGTGTTTTTTCAATATATCAATCGTAGATTTTATTAAGTCATCGGTTTCTTTAATGCTACTGACATAACAAGATATATTCTCGTTTTTGAGATCGAACTGAATATCAAATTGTAATCTTTTACAAAAATGAGGATGTGAACCAATTAAATGCATAACAATGAGTTTTGGTTTATCTTGTTTTTTAGATAATAAGGAATCTAATTCTGGTAGTAGTAAAGTATCATATTTACCACGAGTTGATTTACCATTGTACTCACCTTTTTTAGTGTAAAAGATATTTTTACTATAAGCGGAAATTCTTGGTACAGTTATTTCCATTCTACCTAGTTTTCCTTGATTAGATAGCCAATAGGTTTCAAATCCAGCATCATTAGCAATAGCAATAATATTATTATTTAATTGAGCATTGACTTCATTATCATCTAAATAGCTAGACTGACTAATTAAATGTGGAATTGAGGATTGGGTATTTGATGCAGGAGCAATTAATCCATCCCAAATCACTGAGGCATTTTTATTGGTGAAAGGAGTATTATTATATTTAAAGCCATAAGCACTCATGTAATCTTTACGAACACTTTCACCAATGATAATAACATAGGTTTTATGTTTAGGATTGACAGAAACAATGGGTATTGTATTCGGTTGTTGTATTTGTCTAAGTTGTTCAGCTTGTTCAGTATGATATATTTTTGCACTTAAATATAAATCGAAGCAAAACTCAAATGCGGGATACTTGAAATTATCCATTATTAAAGTTGTTATCGAAGATAAAGTAGTTGGCTGATATTTGATGGCACTTTTAACCGGTTTATAAAAACAAATCATTAATGCTACTGCAATAACATAATAATTTTTTATTTTAGGAAACCTAAACTTTTTAAAAAAAAGAATAAAGAAAATTACTAATAGGAATGGTATTAAATAAAAATAGAGAGGTAATTGCGAACAGAATTCTTGCATTTCATCGATATCTGTTTCTGATATGGCACTTACTACAGCAACATTGGGATATCCATAGTAAAATCCTATTGGAAAATAAAGTGCAGCTATGACGAATGTTAATCCGAATAAGAAACGGAAAAAAGTAAATCTAGCTAAAAAAATTAGAGAAAAATAAGTAAGAAGTATCCTATCAAATCTTAGCGGGTAACCTAATAAGTAAACCAATACTACTGAAAGACAAATACAAATAACATGCGATAGTAATTCTTTTTTTAACATTACAAATTTATATTAATAACAATCCATTGAAGAGGTCAAAATTATATAAGTAATTAAATTTTAAGCAATATAAATTTATTTATAATTTAGTTTCTTTTATGACATTTATATTTATTAAGTTAGATTAAGTATAGATATTAACAATTTTAGATAAAATTGTGCCAAACTTACTCTGTTTATTGATAAGTTTGGCGAGAAATTATTATTATCGTGAAGCTCTTTTCAGTATGATATCTTGCGGTTGTTTTTGAATGTAGATCATTCTTCCGATAAGTAAGAACGCTGCTACAGCTAGCCCTAAAATAATTCCTATCCAAAAACCGGCAGCACCAATTGGCTTTATGACAAGATCGGTTAATCCTAAGATATATCCAATTGGTAACCCTACTACCCAATAAGAGATAAGCGTAATAAAAAATATACTTTTAGTATCTTTATAACCACGTAATACATTGCTTGCTACAACTTGCAAGTAATCAGATACTTGATAGATAGCGAGTAGAATAATAAGTTGTAGGCAAATAGTGATAACATCAATCTCATGGGTGAATATGTTAATAATTGGTGATCTGAATATCACCAGAATTAATGCTACCACTACGGCTATCATGAATGATATGGCTAAACTTACATAAGCTGTTTGTTTGGCCAATATGGGTTTGTTTTTACCTAATAGGTAACCAACTCTAATACTAGTTGCTACCCCTAAAGATAAAGGTATTGCAAACGTTAAACTGCTAATCGTGAAGATAATTTGATGTGCAGCAACAGTTATTTGACCAAGTGGTGCAATAAGTAATGCAACTACCGCGAACAAACTCATTTCAAAAAAATAGGCTAAAGCAAGGGGAGTTCCTAATACAACTATTTTTTTGATGATAGCAAAATCAATGAGTTTTGTTAGTGGTGTTTTACGAATATCCCGTTGAGTAGTTGTCGTCAATGTATAGATACGAATTAAAGCAAACATTAACCAAAAGATTATTGCTGCGGTAATACCACAACCTACACCACCAAATGCTGGCAATCCTAATTTACCGTAAATTAAAACATAATTAATGGGGATATTAGCAAGTAATGCAATAAATATAATCACCATAGCAGGCTTTGTGTTAGATAAACCTTCACATTGATTACGATAAACTAAAAATAGCAAGAAAGCAGGTACGCCCCACATGATTGAGCGTAAAAATGATACCGCTACATCAACCATTTCTGGATCGATTGGATGGTCAGCTGAGCTTCTAAAACTAATTATTTTGTCCGAATTGTACAAAACTAGCATCATGATTATGGATAAGATTAAAGCAATCACAACACCTTGACGAGTCTGATCAGCAACTTGTTCACGTTTAGCCGCACCATTTAAATTGGAAATTATCGGTGTTAATACCGTTAATAAGCCTTGTCCAAATAAAATAGTAGGCAACCAAATTGATACAGCTATGGCTACGCCCGATAGCGCTGTTTTGCTGTAGTTACCAGCCATAATGGTATCAACAAACGTGATCGCGGTTTGAGATATCTGTGCAATCATGACTGGGATTGCTAACGTAACTAAGTTTTTTATTTCGTGTCGATAATGTTGCTTCATTGGATTTATTTACTGTTTTACAGTACCCCATAAATCATATTCATCTGAATGTTCAATATTTACTTGAACAATATCGCCGACTTTAACATCTTTTTCTTCATTTAGATAGACAACACCATCTATTTCTGGCGCATCGGCCATGCTTCGCCCAATAGCACCTTCTTCATCAACTTCATCAATCAATACAGATAATGTTTTACCTATTTTATTTTGAAGTTTCTGTGTTGAAATCGATTGTTGTAATTGCATAAAACGGTGGAAGCGTTCTTGCTTTATTTCTTCTGGTATTTGATCAGCTAATTGATTTGCAGCAGCACCTTCCACTGGGCTATAAGGGAAACAACCAACACGGTCTAATTGCGCTTGAGATAAAAAGTCGAGTAATAGTTCGAAATCTTTCTCAGTTTCACCAGGGTAGCCAACAATAAACGTTGAACGTAAGGTAATTTCAGGGCAAATCTCACGCCAATGATGAATTCGCTCTAAGGTTCTTTCAATTGTACCTGGGCGTTTCATTGATTTTAAAACGGTAGGGCTAGCATGTTGTAAAGGGACATCTAGATAAGGTAATATTTTTCCTTCAGCCATTAATGGAATCAAATTGTCGACACTTGGATAAGGGTACATATAATGTAAACGCACCCAAATACCAAGGGTAGATAATTGCTCGCAAAGGGTATGAATATCAGTTTTTAATGGCATACCATTCCAAAAGTTTGTACGATTTTTTACATCGATACCGTAAGCAGACGTATCTTGTGCGATAACTAAAAGCTCTTTTACGCCACTATCGACTAAACGTTTTGCCTCATCAAGAACATTACCGATAGGACGACTAACCATCTCACCACGTAATGATGGGATAATACAAAATGTACAGCTATGGTTACAACCTTCAGAAATTTTTAAATAAGCATAATGTTTAGGTGTTAATTTTACTCCTTGCTCCGGTACAAGGCTTGTAAATGGATTGTAGCTAGGTTTTGGTGCATATTTATTAACATGTTCAAGAACAGCTTCGTAACTATGAGGTCCTGATATTTCTAGGACTTTAGGATGAACATTACGTATCTGATCTTCTTTCGCGCCAAGACAACCTGTCACAATAACTTTGCCATTTTCATTAAGGGCTTCACCGATGGCCTCTAATGATTCTTGTACAGCACTATCAATAAAGCCACAAGTATTAACAATAACCAAATCAGCATTGTCGTAACTTGGCACTACTTGATAACCTTGAGTACGTAGTTCAGTTAAAATTCGCTCAGAGTCAACTAAATTTTTAGGACATCCAAGGCTCACGAATCCAATAGTAGGGGATGACATATTCATAGTAATTTAAAATTTATTGAGGTATTTATCGAGAATCTAAAAGTTTATTCATTTAGATTAAAATAATAGGTGAGCATTCTAACATAATTAAATTAGTCGAAATAAAAATTTTTAATTTGCAGTGATGAATATGGAGAGAAACGAGAAACAAGCCCTTACTGAAATAAGGGCCTACATTATGATAAAAAATTATTTCAATGCATTAATGACTTCATCAATTTGACGATCCAAACTTTCGGCACCACCACCCGATAAGTACCAAAGATCTGGTGTTAAATAGATAACCTCAGTTTTACTTTTCGCTAATACTTTTGGATTTAAAAAGTCGTTTTTCATTGCTGATTGACCAATAGCTTTACTTCGGTCAACGACATAAACAATATCAGGTTTTACTTTACTAATATAGCTGTTATCAATAAAGGTTGGTTTAGGTTTACCACTAGGCTGTGGTGTTAGTGGCACAGCCCGTTTTACTTTCAACACATCATGAATTAATGCTGCGCTTGAACTGCCATTAATAAGAATCATTTTTCCATCATTATGAATAGCAACTATTGCTTTTTTGTGACTCGCTTGTGCAACAGCTTGTGCGTTGGTCACTTTTGTATCAAGCAATTGAATCAAATCTTCAGCTTTCTTTTCAGTTCCAGTTATATCTGCTAGAACATTGATATGATTTTTAGTTGATTCAAGATAATTCTTCACGTCAACACTTAAATTAATTACTGGTGCAATTTTCGATAATTCTTCAGTTCGACTAGCTTGACGACCATCAATAACGATAAGTTGCGGTTTAACTTGTTTAATTGCATCGATGCTTGGTTCTTTCATACTACCTGTATCAGAGACACTTTTATATTTTTCAAGATAAGAGGGAAGAACGGAAAGAGGTGTTCCTACAACAATAGAACCTTTACCTAATGCATCTAAGGTATCTAAAGCACCATAGTTCATTACTACCACTTTACTTGGTGATTTAGGAACAACAACGGTTTGTTTATTATCTGGATTCACAGTGATTGATGATTGGCAACCTGATAACCCTAAAGTAAAAGCTATTAGAGTGCTTAATAATATTTTTTTATTCATATTGATACCTTTTGGTTTGATGAAAATGATAACCATTATTATTTAAATGATGTGAAATGTCTAGATATAAATAATTTTTCGTAAAGATATTGATAATTATTATCGAAAAGTTATTGATAATTATTCTCACGTAGGTTATTGTAACGCACGGCTTGCTTTGCAAAATATCAATATAAATAATAAGGTTATAAAACATGAATACTAAAATTAAACTGGCAACACATGTCATAAATACAAGTATTTTATTATCATTATCTGGTTTAGCGATAGCAGACACTGATAAAAATACTGATACTATGGTGGTGACAGCATCAGGATTTTCTCAACAAATTAAAGAAGCTCCAGCAACAATTTCGGTAATCACGCCAGAGGAAATCAGCAAAAAACCTTATCGTGATGTGACTGATGCGCTTAAGGATATTCCAGGTGTCACGATAACTGGTGGCGGTGATTCAACTGATATTAGTATTCGTGGTATGGATGCCAAATATACTTTATTATTAATTGATGGTAAAAAAGTTAGCACTCGTGAAACCAGACCTAATAGTGATAATTCTGGTTTTGAACAAGGCTGGTTACCGCCTTTAACTGCTATAGAACGTATTGAAGTTGTCCGAGGACCAATGTCATCGTTATATGGTTCAGATGCTATGGGTGGGGTTGTCAATATCATTACTAAAAAAGTTTCAAATAAATGGCATAGCGGTATTCGAGTTGAATCAATCATGCCTTATCGTTCAGATGAAAAAAATACCTATGTAGGTAGTTTTTCAACTATGGGACCAATTATTGATGATATTTTGGGGATTCAATTATATGGTCAATATAGTAAGCGTCATGAAGATACATTTTTGAATGGCCATTCCGGACAAAGATTACGTAGTATAAATGGAAAATTATCGCTTAATGCTTCAGACACACAAAAATTTGATCTAGATTTTGGTCGCTCTAGACAAAATAGTAATGCATCAGCAGGAAAAACAAGACCTCTTAGTCGTGGTAATTTCAATCGAGATAATCGCCGAAACTCTTATGCGTTAACTCATAATGGTTTATTTGGTGATGTATCAACGACATCTTTTATTGCTCATGAAGACAATAATAATCCAGAAAGAAAAATGAAAATTCGTAATACTGATGTTGACTCACGTATGACAATTCCATTTTCAATCAATATGTTAACTATCGGTGGTAAATATACTTATCAAGAACTTCATGATAAAGGCAACCAGTTAAAGAAAACTTTAACCAAAATCGATCGTTGGAACTATGCGTTGTTTGCTGAGGATGAGTTAAGTATTTTAGACAATTGGAGTATGACATTAGGTCTTCGCTATAATAAAGATGAAAACTATGGTAATAACTGGAATCCAAGGATTTATAGTGTCTGGAATATTAATGATAACTTTACTTTAAAAGGTGGCTATTCAACTGGATTTGCGACGCCTCAACTGCGTCAAGTTGTTTCTGACTGGGGTCAAGTTACTGGTGGTTCTGGAACGGGTAATAAAGGGATGATAATGGGTAATCCAGATCTTAAACCAGAAAAAACAAATGAATTCGAAATAGGTGTCGGTTATACCAATGAATATGGTATTGATGCTTCTGCAACGGCATTCTATACAAAATATAAAGATAAGATCCAATCTTATTATATTTGTCGTGGTGCAGCTGGTTCAAGAAATTGTCAAATTTCTGGTTATAGGGAAAAATTTGATTTTGTTCAAGGGCGAGAAAATGTTGATAAAGCCGATCTTAAAGGTCTTGAGCTTTCATTCAAAACACCATTGTTTACTGATTTCGTATTAAGTTCTAATTACTCTTGGATCAAAACAGAGCAAAAAACCGGTAAAAATAAGGGTAACCCTTTAAACCGTACACCAAAACAAAAATTCAATACTCAACTTGATTGGAATCTCACTCAAGAGTTGGATTTATGGACTAAGGTTGCTTATTACGGGGTAGAAACTACCACAGATCGCAGTGGTAAGAAAATTGAATATCCAGGCTATACCTTCTGGGATGTTGGTGCGTCTTTCCAAATAAATAAAAATGCTAAAGTATATGGTGGCGTTTATAACTTGTTTGACAAAGATGTTTCAAACGATGACTTTGGTAAAACATTAGAAGGGCGTCGTTACTTTATTGGAACAGAAATTAATTTTTAATATTTAATTCTCACCAAGTAGCTATACTTCATAGCTACTTGGTAAAACTGTTTATTTAACCCATAATGCAACTGATTTAAAATTCTAATAACTCTTCTATATTTATTTAATTAATCGTTTTTAATTAATTAACTCTATTTGAAATTATTTTTTA